>DATEFR010000384.1:0-15201 GCA_035280545.1 Burkholderiaceae bacterium
GTGCGGCAGGATCTTGATGGTCGGCATGAGAAGAACTACGGATCAGACCTCTTCGATCGAACGGCCCGACAGGGCCTGTCGAATGCTGCGATTCATGCGCTCGGCGGCGAACCCTTCGGTGCCTTTCGCAAGCGCCTCGACCGCCGCATCGATCGCGTGGTGGTCGTGGCCCTCGCGGCTGGTCTGCACCTGCGCCAGCAGCGCGGCGATGCGCTCGCGCTCGTCCGGCGGCAGCAGATCGCCGTCGGCCGCGAGCGCGGCTCGGGTGGCGAGCAGCATACGCTCGGCCTCGACGCGCGATTCGCGCAAGGCCCGCTCGACCATGTCGGCCTCGGCGCTGCTGAAGCTCTCGGTCAGCATGCGTGCGATCTCGTCGTCGGTGAGGCCGTAGCTGGGCTTCACGCTGATCGCGGCCTGCACACCCGAGGTCTCCTCGCGCGCGCTGACGTTGAGCAGCCCGTCGGCATCGACCTCGAACGTCACGCGCACGCGCGCCGCACCGGCGGCCATCGGCGGAATGCCGCGCAGCTCGAAGCGCGCGAGCGAGCGGCAGTCGCCGACGACCTCGCGTTCGCCCTGCACGACGTGGATCGCGATCGCGGTCTGGCCGTCCTTGAAGGTCGTGAACTCCTGCGCCCGTGCGGTCGGGATCGTGCTGTTGCGCGGGATGATGCGTTCGACCAGCCCGCCCATCGTCTCGATGCCCAGCGACAACGCGATCACGTCGAGCAGCAGCAGCTCGCCGCTGCCGGCATTGCCGGCCAGCGCGTTGGCCTGGATCGCCGCACCGAGCGCGACGACCTCGTCGGGATTCAGGTTGGTCAACGGCGCCTTGCCGAACAGCTCGCCGACGGCGCGTTGCACGGCCGGCATGCGCGTCGAGCCGCCGACCATCACGACGCCTTTGACCGCGGACTTGTCGACCTTCGCGTCGCGCAGCACCTTGCGCACGCCGCTCAGCGTGCGCGCGATCAGCGCCTTCGTGATCGTGTCGAACTGCTCGCGCGTGACCCGCACCGCAAGCTCGCCAGCCGCCAGCGGGCAGGCCAGGGTCGCATGGTCGGCCGACGACAATTTTTCCTTCGCCGCACGCGCCGCCACCAGGAGCGCGCGCTTGTCCTGCGCCGTCTCGGCAGACTGGCCGTTTTGCGCGAGCGCCCAGGCCGCGAGTGCCGAGTCGAAATCGTCGCCGCCTAGGGCCGAATCGCCGCCGGTCGCCACGACTTCGAACACACCTTCGGTCAGGCGCAGCAGCGAGATGTCGAAGGTGCCGCCGCCCAGGTCGTAGACCGCGTACAGGCCCTCCGAGCCGTTCTCCAATCCGTAGGCGATCGCAGCCGCCGTCGGCTCGCTGATCAGCCGCAGCACGTTCAGCCCGGCGAGCTGCGCCGCGTCCTTGGTCGCCTGGCGCTGCGCATCGTCGAAGTACGCGGGGACCGTGACGACAGCGCCGAAGATCTCGTCGTCGAACGTGTCCTCGGCGCGCTGGCGCAAGGTCGCGAGGATCTCGGCCGACACCTCGACCGGCGACTTGTGGCCCTGCACGGTTTCGATCTGCACCATGCCCGGCGCCTCGATGAAGCGGTACGGCAGCTTGTCGCGGCCTTCGATGTCCGCGATGCCGCGACCCATGAAGCGCTTGACCGAGACGATGGTGTTGTGCGGGTCGAGCGCTGCGTCGGCCAGCGCCGCCGCGCCGATGCGGCGCTTGCCATCGGCGAGGTAGTGCACGGCCGACGGCAGGATCACGCGGCCGGCTTCGTCGGGCAGGCACTCGGCGACCCCGTGACGCACCGCGGCCACCAGCGAGTGCGTCGTGCCCAGGTCGATGCCGATCGCGATGCGGCGCTGGTGCGGGTCCGGCGCGCCGCCGGGTTCGGAAATCTGAAGCAGAGCCATGTCGTTATTGTCCCAGCGCTTCGAGGCGGCGATCGACGTCGTCGGCAAAGCGCTCGATGAACATGAGGGATCTGACCTGCTGCGCGGCGCCGGCATAGTCGTGCGCATCGTCCAGCGTGCGCTGCAGCCGCGCCAGCGCATCGGCATGGTGCGTGCGGACATCCTCGGCGATCGCCTCGACCTCGCTCGCCACATGCGCATCGTCCAGCGCCTCGCGCCATTCGAGCTGCTGCATCAGGAAGTCGGCCGGCATCGCGGTGTTGTTCTCGGCGGCGATCGGAGCACCGTTCAGCTCGCACAGATAGGCGGCACGCTTGATCGGATCCTTGAGGCGGCGATAGGCCTCGTTGACGCGCACCGCCCACTGCATCGCGATGCGCTGTGCCGCCGCGCCTTCGGCGGCAAAGCGGTCGGGATGGACTTCGGCCTGGAGCGCGCGCCAGCGGATGTCCAGCGCATCGCGGTCGAGCGCGTGGCGGCGCTCGATGCCGAACAGTTCGAAGTCGTCACTGTCGAGTTTCATGGAGCCAGAACAGCAAAAAGGCGCGGCAACCGCCGCGCCCGTCGCCCATGGGATCGCGCGCGTCAGACGCGGAACGACTCGCCGCAGCCGCAGCGGTCCTTCTCGCGCGGGTTGCGAAATTTGAAGCCTTCGTTCAGGCCCTCGCGCACGAAATCGAGCTCGGTCCCGTCGATGTACGGCAGGCTCTTCGGGTCGACCAGCACCTTGACGCCGTGACCTTCGAAGATGACGTCTTCGGGCGCGAACTCGTCGGCGTACTCAAGCTTGTAGGCCAGGCCCGAGCAGCCTGTGGTCTTCACGCCCAGGCGTACGCCGACGCCCTTGCCGCGTTTTCCGAGGTAGCGCGTGACATGGCGTGCCGCGGCTTCAGTCAAGGTCACGGCCATGAATTCACGCGGCCTTTGCGACGGGGGCGCTCAGCTTTGCCTTGTAGTCGTTCACCGCCGCCTTGATGGCGTCTTCGGCGAGGATCGAGCAGTGAATCTTCACCGGCGGCAGCGCCAGCTCTTCGGCGATCTGCGTGTTCTTGATCGTCAGCGCCTCGTCGAGCGACTTGCCTTTGACCCATTCGGTCACCAGCGAGCTCGACGCGATCGCGGAGCCGCAGCCGTAGGTCTTGAACTTCGCGTCCTCGATGAGGCCGGTCTGCGGGTTGACCTTGATCTGCAGCTTCATCACATCGCCGCAGGCCGGCGCGCCGACCATGCCCGTGCCTATCGTGTCGTCGCCCTTCGCGAACGAACCGACGTTGCGGGGGTTTTCATAGTGGTCGATGACCTTGGTGCTGTAAGACATTCCCAACTCTCCAAATCTTCAGTGATTCAATGCGCGGCCCACTGGATGGTGCTGATGTCGACGCCGTCTTGATACATCTCCCACAGCGGCGAGAGCTCGCGCAGCTTGGCGACACGGTCCTTCAACGTGGTCACCACGTAGTCGATCTCTTCGTCGGTCGTGAAGCGGCCTATCGTCATGCGCAGGCTCGAGTGCGCGAGCTCGTCGCTGCGGCCCAGCGCGCGCAGCACGTAGCTCGGCTCCAGGCTGGCCGAGGTGCAGGCCGATCCCGACGAGACGGCGATGCCCTTGATCCCCATGATCAGCGATTCGCCTTCGACGAAGTTGAAGCTCATGTTGACGTTGTGCGGCACGCGCTTCTCGGGGTGGCCGTTCAGAAACGTCTGCTCGATGTCCGACAGCCCGTCGATCAGTCGCTTGTGCAGCATGTGGATGCGCTCGTTGTCGATGCCCATCTCCTCGCGAGCCAGGCGGAACGCCTCGCCCATGCCGACGATCTGATGGGTCGGCAGCGTGCCCGAGCGCATGCCGCGCTCATGGCCGCCGCCATGCATCTGCGCCTCGATCCGCACGCGCGGCTTGCGTCGCACGTACAGCGCGCCTATGCCTTTGGGCCCATAGGTCTTGTGCGAGGCCAGGCTCATCAGGTCGACCGGCAGCTTCGCTAGGTCGATCTCGATCTTGCCGGTGGCTTGCGCCGCGTCGCCGTGGAAGATGATGCCCTTCTCGCGGCAGATCGCACCGATCGTCGGGATGTCCTGGATCACGCCGATCTCGTTGTTGACGAACATGACCGAGACCAGGATGGTGTCCGGGCGCAGCGCGGCCTTGAACTTCTCGAGGTCCAGCAGGCCGTCTTCCTGCACGTCGAGGTAGGTCACCTCGAAGCCCTGGCGCTCGAGCTCGCGC
The DNA here is from genome assembly GCA_035280545.1 of Burkholderiaceae bacterium. Taxonomy (GTDB): domain Bacteria; phylum Pseudomonadota; class Gammaproteobacteria; order Burkholderiales; family Burkholderiaceae_C; genus DATCSE01. The sequence goes on from DATEFR010000384.1 coordinate 4,127, forward strand.
GTCGTGTCGAGCACGGCCTTGTGCTCGGTCTTCACGGTGATCAGGTGCTTGCCGCGCGTCTTGTAGAACTGCGCCGCGCCCTTCAGCGCGAGGTTGTTCGATTCGGTCGCGCCCGAGGTCCAGATGATCTCGCGCGGGTCGGCGCCTATCAGCGCGGCGACGTGCTCGCGCGCCTTCTCGACCGCCTCCTCTGCCTCCCAGCCCCACGCGTGGCTGCGCGACGCCGGGTTGCCGAAGTGCTCGCGCAGCCACGGGATCATCGCGTCGACGACGCGCTGATCGACCGGCGTGGTCGCGCCGTAGTCCATGTAGATGGGGAAGTGCGGGGTCATGTCCATGCGCGTCGGGGCCGGCGCCTGCGACGCCGGGTACTGCGGGTTCGAGGATTACTTGTTGAAGGCGGCGGTGCCCAGCGCGAACACCGAGTTCGGCGCCGTGATCTTGATCGGCTTGACCACCGGCTGGGTCGAGATCGCGCGCTTGACCGGGTGCTCCTCGATCGAGACGCCCTTCGCGATCTGCTCGTCGACCAGCTTCTTCAGCGAAACCGAGTCGAGGAACTCGATCATCTTCGAGTTCAGGCTCGCCCACAGGTCGTGCGTCATGCAGCGGCCGGAGTCGTCGCCCATGCAGTTTTCCTTGCCGGCGCAGCCGGTCGCGTCGATGGGCTCGTCAACCGCGACGATGATGTCGGCCACGGTGATCTCCTCGGCCTTGCGGCCCAGCGAATAGCCGCCGCCGGGGCCGCGGGTGCTCTCGACCAGCTCATGGCGGCGCAGCTTGCCGAACAGCTGCTCGAGGTACGACAGCGAAATCTGCTGCCGGCCGCTGATGGCCGCCAGGGCGACCGGGCCCGTGTGCTCGCGCAGCGCGAGATCGATCATGGCGGTGACCGCAAAACGGCCTTTGGTGGTCAGACGCATCAGAGTTCTCCTAGTACAGGTTCAGCGGGAGCGGTCGCAGGGATCGCGGCTCGGCCTTTCCGATCAACGGGACCTGGGTTAACCCCAAATCCCGAGTTGTTTGGTCGAGTATAACCGAAGCCGAGCAATTCGGTCGGGAACGACGCTGGAAGTTCCCTTGAAATCGACAGGGTCAATGACGGCGAGTCGCCCCGCCCGTCCCTGACGCGATCGGCACGACATTGTCCACTCCCGGCGCCCCGAAAGCCTGCTCGCGCAACTCGGCGAGCTGGTCGCGCACCCGGGCGGCCTTCTCGAACTCGAGGTTGCGGGCGTGCTCGAGCATCTGCTTTTCGAGCAGCTTGATGCGCTTGGCGAGATCCTTCTCGCTCAGCAGCTCCACCTCGGCGGCGGCAACCACGGCCTTCAGATCATCCTTCGCGCTTTTCTCGCTGTAGACCCCGTCGATCAGATCGCGCACCTTCTTGACGACGCTGCGCGGCGTGATGCCCTGGGCTTCGTTGTGGGCGACCTGCTTCGTGCGGCGGCGCTCGGTCTCGTCCAGCGCATGCTGCATCGAATCGGTGACCTTGTCGGCATAGAGGATGGCCTTGCCGTTCAGGTTGCGCGCCGCGCGGCCGATGGTCTGGATCAGGCTGCGCTCCGAGCGCAAGAAGCCTTCCTTGTCGGCATCGAGGATCGCCACCAGCGAGACCTCGGGTATGTCCAGCCCCTCGCGCAGCAGGTTGATGCCGACCAGCACGTCGAAGGTGCCCAGCCGCAGGTCGCGCAGGATCTCGACACGCTCGATGTTGTCGACATCGCTGTGCAGGTAGCGGACCTTGACGCCGTTGTCGGAGAGGTAGTCGGTGAGCTGCTCGGCCATGCGCTTGGTCAGCGTCGTGATCAGCACGCGCTCGTTGATCTCGACACGCTCGCGGATCTCCTGCAGCACGTCGTCCACCTGGGTCGCAGCGGGCCGCACCTCGACGCCTGGATCGATCAGCCCGGTCGGCCGCACGAGCTGCTCGACCACCTGTCCGGCGGTGCGCTTCTCGTAGTCGGCCGGTGTCGCCGAGACGTAGACGACCTGCCGCATCTTGCGTTCGAACTCCTCGAACTTCAGCGGCCGGTTGTCGAGCGCGCTGGGCAGGCGGAAGCCATACTCGACCAGCACGGTCTTGCGCGCCCGGTCGCCATTGAACATGCCGCCGAGCTGGCCGATCAGCACGTGGCTCTCGTCCAGGAACATCAGCGAGTCGCTCGGCAGGTAGTCGACCAGCGTCGGCGGCGGATCGCCCGGCCGCGCCCCCGACAAATGCCGCGTGTAGTTCTCGATGCCTTTGCAGTGGCCGACCTCCTGCAACATCTCCAGATCGAAACGCGTGCGCTGCTCCAGGCGCTGCGCCTCGACGAGCTTGCCGGCGCCGACCAGCTCGGCGAGGCGCTCGCGCAGCTCGTCCTTGATCGTCGCGATCGCGTCGACGACGCGCTCGCGCGGCGTCACGTAGTGGCTGGACGGGTAGACCGTGAAACGCGGAACCTTCTGCCGAATGCGCCCGGTCAGCGGGTCGAACAGCTGCAGCGACTCGATCTCGTCGTCGAACAGCTCGATGCGGATCGCGAGCTCCGAATGCTCGGCCGGAAACACATCGATCGTGTCGCCGCGCACCCGGAACGTGCCGCGCGCGAAGTCGGTTTCGTTGCGCGTGTACTGCATGCGGATCAGGTGCGCGATCACGTCGCGCTGGCCGACCTTGTCGCGCACCCGCAGCGTCATCACCATCTGGTGGTAGTCGCTCGGGTTGCCGATGCCGTAGATCGCGCTGACGCTGGCGACGATCACCACGTCACGGCGCTCCAGCAGACTCTTGGTGGCCGACAGCCGCATCTGCTCGATGTGCTCGTTGATCGAACTGTCCTTCTCGATGAACAGGTCGCGCTGCGGGACGTAGGCCTCGGGCTGGTAGTAGTCGTAGTAGCTGACGAAGTACTCGACCGCGTTCTTCGGGAAGAACTCGCGGAACTCGCTGTACAGCTGCGCGGCCAGCGTCTTGTTCGGCGCGAACACGATCGCCGGGCGGCCCATCTGCGCGATCACGTTGGCCATCGTGAACGTCTTGCCGGAGCCGGTGACGCCCAGCAGCGTCTGGAAGCTCAGCCCGTCTCGCAAGCCCTCCACCAGGCCGGCGATCGCGCCTGGCTGGTCGCCCGCCGGCGGATACGGCTGGTACAGCTGGAACGGCGAGTCCGGGAAGCTGACGAACTCGCCTTTCGCCGGTGCGCCAGCGCCGTCACCGCCGGCCTCGAGGACATCGGACGCACCGGAAGAGTCAGTCGAGTGAGCCATGAAAGTTAAAATTCGAAAGCCAAGCCGATGAGGTTAACGCCAAACGCCTGCCCGCTCCACTGACAAGGACTGACGATGTCGACCCCCGCCCCCGCCGCTTCCCTCTTTGCCGCCGTCGAGATGGCGCCGCGCGACCCGATCCTCGGCTTGAACGAGCAGTTCAATGCCGACCCGAATCCGGCGAAGGTGAACCTCGGCGTCGGCGTCTACTACGACGCGCAAGGAAAGCTGCCGCTGCTGCAGTGCGTTCAGGCTGCCGAGAAGATGATGGTCGAGGCGCCGAAGGCAAGAGGCTATCTGCCGATCGACGGTATCGCCGCGTATGACAAGGCCGTGCAAGGCCTGGTGTTCGGCGCCGACAGCGACGCCGTGAAGAGCGGCCGCATCGCGACCGTGCAGGCGGTCGGCGGTACCGGCGGCCTGAAGGTCGGCGCCGACTTCCTGAAGCGGCTCAGCCCGAATGCGACGGTGCTGATCAGCGATCCGAGCTGGGAGAATCACCGCGCGCTGTTCGAAAGCGCCGGCTTCCGGGTCGAGACGTATCCGTACTACGACCCGGCGCAACGCCACAGCGGCGGCATCAACTTCGCCGGCATGCTGGCCGCGCTGAAGGCCGCGCCCGCCGGCAGCATCGCGGTGCTGCATGCCTGCTGCCACAACCCCACCGGCTACGACCTCAGCGCCGAGCAATGGGCGCAGGTGATCGCGGCGGTCAAGGCGCGCGGCCTGGTGCCGTTCCTCGACATGGCCTACCAGGGCTTCGGCGAAGGCATCGCCGAGGACGGCGCAGCCGTCGCGCAGTTCATCGCGGCCGGCCTCGACTTCTTCGTCTCGACCAGTTTCTCGAAGAGCTTCTCGCTCTACGGCGAGCGGGTCGGCGCGCTCAGCGTCGTCTGCGAGTCGAAAGACGAAGCAGATCGTGTGCTGAGCCAGCTCAAGCGGGTGATCCGCAGCAACTACTCGAACCCGCCGACGCACGGCGCGCAGGTGGTCGCCATGGTGCTGACGACGCCGACGCTGCGCACGCTGTGGGAAGACGAGCTGGCCGGCATGCGCGTGCGCATCAAGCAGATGCGCGAGGCGCTGCAGGCCAAGCTGCTCGCCGCCGGCCTGAAGCAGGACATGAGCTTCATCACGCGCCAGAAGGGCATGTTCAGCTACTCAGGGCTCACAAAGGAGCAGATGCAGCGACTGCGCAGCGAATTCGGCATCTACGGCGTCGATTCGGGCCGGATCTGCGTGGCCGCGCTGAACGAGAAGAACCTGGACGCGGTGGTCGCGGCGATCGCGAAGGTCTGCGCCTGAACCCAGCGGCGGGAGGCCGCCGCCGTCGCCGGAAAAACTGCGCCGTCAAGGCCGTGCAGTTCGAGAAATCACCCCGACCCGGGGCGATGCACGATGGCGCACGCAGCCCTAGAATGCTGCGTCGCATCATTCATCGTACCAAGGCTCCCGATGCTGTATCAGCTCTATGAATCTCAGCGCGCGCTGCTGAGCCCGTTTTCGGAGTTCGCGAGCGCAGCGGCCAAGCTGTACAACCATCCGCTCTCGCCGTTCGCGCACACGCCCGGCGCACAGCGCGTGTCGGCCGGTCTCGACCTGATGCACCGGCTGTCGAAGGAATACGAGAAGCCGGAGTTCAACATCACGTCGGTCCAGGTCGACGGCATCGACGTCGCGGTTCAGGAGCAGGTGGCCGTGGCCAAGCCGTTCTGCCGGTTGCTGCGCTTCAAGCGCTTCACCGACGATGCACCGCTGCTCGGCCGCATGCGCAAGCAGCCGACCGTGCTGGTCGTCGCACCGCTGTCGGGCCACCATGCGACGCTGCTGCGCGACACGGTCCGCGAGCTGCTGAAGGAGCACAAGGTCTTCATCACCGACTGGACCGACGCGCGCATGGTGCCGGCCGGCGAGGGCCCGTTCCACCTCAATGACTACGTGACCTATGTGCAGGAGTTCATCCGCCACATCGGCCCCGAGGTGAACGTGATCTCGGTGTGCCAGCCGACAGTGCCGGTACTGGCCGCGATCTCGCTGATGGCCAGCAGCGGCGAGGCCACGCCACGCACGATGACGATGATGGGCGGCCCGATCGACGCGCGCCGCAGCCCCACCGCCGTCAACAACCTGGCGATGAACAAGAGCTACGAATGGTTCGAGAACAACGTGATCTATCGCGTTCCGCCGAACTATCCGGGCGCGGGGCGCGCGGTCTACCCGGGCTTCCTGCAGCACAGCGGCTTCGTGGCGATGAACCCCGACCGGCACCTGAAGTCGCACTACGACTACTTCCTCGACCTGGTGCGCGGCGATGACGACAGCGCCGAGTTCCACCGCGGTTTCTACGATGAGTACAACGCGGTGCTGGACATGCCGGCCGAGTACTACCTGGACACGATCAAGACCGTGTTCCAGGACTTCGCGCTGGTCAACGGCACCTGGCAGGTCGACGGCCAGTTCGTGCGCCCGCAGGACATCTCGAGCGGCGCGCTGCTGACGATCGAAGGCGAGCTCGACGACATCTCCGGCGCCGGCCAGACCCGCGCCGCGCACGAGTTGTGCACCGGCATCCCGAAGTCGCGGCAGTTCCACTACGACGTCGTCGGGGCCGGTCACTACGGCATCTTCTCGGGGCGGCGCTGGCGCGAGCATGTGTACCCGCATCTGCGCGACTTCATCGCGGCGCATCAGGCGCGCGGCAGCAGCAGCGGTACGCCGAAGAAAGCGACGAACGGCCAGGCTGCCACGCGCTCGTCGACACGCTCCGCGGCCAAGAAGGCGCCGGCCGGCAAGCGCTCGCTCGCCGCGCGCCAACGCACCAGCCGATAGAGACGACCAGGGCCACCCGCATGGCCGTGCCCCCCGCGCCCGGCAACGCCGACACCTTCGACGACGCGCTGCCGCAGACGCAGTGCACGCGCTGCGGCTATCCCGACTGTCGCGCCTATGCCAACGCGATCGCGGCCGGCGATGCCGAGATCAACCAGTGCCCGCCCGGCGGGCAAGAAGGCATCGCGCGGCTGGCCGAAATCGCCGGACGATCCCCGATCGCGCTGAACCCGGCGAACGGCACCGAGGGCCCGCGCCGGCTCGCGCTGATCGACGAAGCCTGGTGCATAGGCTGCACGCTGTGCCTGGACGCCTGCCCGGTCGACTGCATCGTCGGCGGCCCGAAGCAGATGCACACCGTCATCGCACCGCTGTGCACCGGCTGCGAACTGTGCCTGCCGGCCTGCCCGGTCGACTGCATCACGCTGGTCCCGGCCGCCAGCGGCGAACGCACCGGCTGGGCCGCCTGGAGCCGCGAGCAGGCCGACGGCGCGCGCGCGCGTTATGCGTGGCACCGCGAAAGATCCGCACGCGACCGGCGCGAGCGCGAGGAACGGCTCGCGGCCCACGGCCACGACGCTGCCGGCAGCAGCGGCCCGGGGCATGGCGACCATAATTCGCCGCCATGAAAACCGCCGACATCGAACCGTTCTTCGCGACGCTGAAAGCTGCCAATCCGCAACCCGCAAGCGAGCTCGAGTACACGAACGTGTTCGAACTGCTCGCCGCGGTGCTGCTCTCGGCGCAGGCCACCGATGCCGGCGTCAACAAGGCGACGCGCCGCCTGTTCGCCGTTGCGAACACGCCGGCGAAGATGCTGGCGCTGGGCCTGGACACGCTGACCGACCACATCCGCACGATAGGCCTGTACCGCAACAAGGCGAAGAACCTGCTGGAGACCTGCCGCATCCTGGTCGAGCAGCATGGCAGCCAGGTACCGCGCAGTCGCGAGGCGCTCGAAGCGCTGCCCGGGGTCGGCCGCAAGACCGCCAACGTCGTGCTGAACGTCGCGTTCGGCGAGCCGACGATGGCCGTCGACACGCACATCTTCCGCGTCGCGAACCGCACCGGCCTTGCGCCGGGCAAGAACGAGCTCGAGGTCGAACGCGGCTTGCTGCAGCGCGTGCCCGAGGCCTATCGCGTCGATGCGCACCATTGGCTGATCCTGCACGGTCGCTACGTGTGCCAGGCCCGCAAGCCGCTGTGCCCGCAGTGCGCGGTCGCGCGATATTGCGACACCGCACCGCTGCTGCTGGCGACGCAGCGCATTGCATGAAAGCCGCGCGGCCCGCCAGCAATAAGTCACGCAATCGCCCGGGCTTGCGCCATGATGCGACAAGCGCATGACGCAATAATTCGCGCATGATCGAGCAGGAGCTGTTGCAGGAAATCTCGGGCAGCCTCGAACGCGGCGAGATCGACGGCGGCCGCTATCTCGAACAGTTCACGCGCCTGCTGGCGACGCAGATCGGCTGCACCCGCGCCACGGTGCGCGTCTTCATCGACACCCCCGACGGCCGCGCACTGCGCTCGATCGCGATGTACGACGCGAGCCAAGACCGCATGGTCGCGACCGAGGACCTGCTGCGCGCCGACTCCGGCCCGTATTTCGAGCGGCTGCTGCACGACGGCTGCGTGGTCGCCTCCGACGCCCAGGCCGACCCCATCGTCGCGCCGTTCCTCGCGAACTACCTGGGGCCGAACGGCATCCGCTCGGTGATGGACATGTGCTTCGCGGTGAACGGCGAGCTGTTCGGCACGTTCAGCTGCGAACAGTTGAACGTGCCGATCGAGTGGACCCAGCGCCAGGTGCAGATGCTGCGCAAGCTCGCGTCGCGCGCCAGCCTAACGCTGATGCACGTGGTCAACGTCACCGTCGACACCGCGCCCGGTGCGCTGTGGGAGACGAGCACGCCCAACCGGCTTGCGACGATGCCGATCCCGCTGGATCCGACGCCGAACTCGACGAGCTGAAGCGCGACAGCGCCGCGCTCAGCGCGCAAGATCGGCAACCGGCACCCAGCGCTCGCCGATCCGCTCGATCCGGATTGCCCCACCGAACACCGCAACCAGCACCGCATGCAGCGTTGCATCGTCGCTGCGGCCGCTCGCGCGCACGCGTCCCTGCTCGAGCACGATGACGCGGTCGGCCAGCAGCGCCAGCGCCAGGTCGTGCAGCACGCTGACCACCGCGACACCGGCCGCCGCACGACGCCGCAGCAGCCGCACCAGTGCGATCTGATGCGGAGGGTCCAGGTGCGTTGTCGGCTCGTCCAGCAGCAGCACCGGCGCGTCGACGGCCAGCGCGCGCGCGAGCAGCGCCCGCTGACGTTCGCCGCCCGACAGCTCGTGCAGGCGCCGGTCCTGCCAGGCGGCGCACTCGGCGTCGTGCATCGCGGCGTCGACGAGCGCCTCGTCACGCGCGGTGGCTGCGGCGAACAACCCCAGGTGCGGCAGACGCCCGAGATGCACGACCTCGCGCACCGTCAGCTCGCCGGTGGTCTCGACCTGCTGACCCAGCCAGGCCAGGCGCGCGGCGCGCGCGCGGTCCGGCCACTCGTGCAGCGAGCGGCCTTGCAGGCGCAGCGTGCCGGCATCGGGCTTCTGCAGCCCGGCCAGCGTGCGCAGCAGCGTCGATTTGCCAGCGCCATTGGGGCCGACGATCGCGGTCCAGCCAGGGCCGAAGCCGACCGACACGTCCGCCAGCACGCGTGCACCGCCCAGCGAGACGCTGAGCCCATCGGCCTGCAGCGCCAGGCCGGCGATTGCCTCATCGAGGGTCGCAGCCCTGCTCATGCCAAGCGGCGCCTGTGCAGCAGCCAGATCAGATAGGCGCCGCCGAACAGCGCCGTCAGCACGCCCACCGGCAGTTCCTGCGGTGCGATCAACGACCGCGCGAACACGTCGGCCGCCAGCAGCAGGCAACCGCCGGTGGCGGCGCTCGCGATCAGCGTATAGCCGTGCGGCGCCGGCGCGAAGCGGCGCACCAGATGCGGCGCGACCAGGCCGACGAATGCAATCAGTCCGGTCTGCGACACCGCGACGCCGATCGCGAGCGCCAGCGCCGCGACCAGCGCCCCGCGCACCCGCGACAACGCCAGTCCGAGACTGCGCGCGCCGTCTTCGCCCAGCGTCAGCGCGTCGAGTGCACGCGCGAGTCGCCATGCCGGCGGCAGCGCAATCGCCAGGCCGGCTGCGAGCACCGCGCACGCGCCCCAGCTCAGGAAGCCGGTGCTGCCGAGCATGAACGCCTGCTTGCCCCGCAGCGCATCGGGCGCCGCACTGGTCACGAGGTCACTCCCGGCCGCGAGCAGGACACCGACGACGACGCCGGCCAGCAGCAGCCGCGTCGTCTGCTCGGCGCCGCGCGCGAGCAGCAGCGTCAGCGTCACGCCCAGCAGCGCGCCAACGAACGCCGCGCCGACGAGGCCCAATCGCAAGGACGGACCCAGCGTCGCGAAGGCTGCCCCCTGCCCGGCCAGCGAGCTTGCCGCCAGCACCAGCACGACCGCGAGCGACGCCCCCGAGGCTGACCCGAGCAGATACGGGTCGGCCAGCGGGTTGCGAAACAAGCCTTGGGCCATCGCCCCGGCAAGACCGAGCAAGGCCCCGGCGAGCCACGCGCCGAGCGTACGGGGAGCGCGAATTTGGCCGACGATGAGCGCAGCATCGCCGTGTTGCCACGTGCGCCACAACGCGGGCAGCGACCAGCCCTCGCTGCCTGCAGCCAAGCCGGCCAGCAGCAGCACGCCGCTCAGCACCGCGAGTCGCCAGGCGAGGCGACGGCGGCGCAGGCGGTCCGGCGCGGCAAGCGAGGACACGAGCGCGATCGTCACCGAGGCGCTCCGTCCGGTGCCGGCAACGCGGCCAGGCACGCCGCCAGCGACAACGCGGCTTCACCCATGCGCGGGCTGGGCCGTATCAACAATTCGTACGCCGTGGGCTCGAAGGCGCAGGTCGCGCCATCACGCAGCGCGCGCAGGCCGCTCCACCCAGGCCGTTTTGCCATCTCGGCCAGCGTTTGCCTGGGCGCGATCATCAGATCGGGCTGCGCACGGACGACGAATTCCGGGTTCAGCTTCGGGAACGGACCCAGCTCCCTCGGAACGACATTGCCCAAGCCCAGCTGCGTCAGCGTCTCGCCGATGAACGATGCAGGCCCGGCCGCGTAGGGCGTGGGGTCGACCTCGAAGTAGACCCGCCGCCCGCGCCACGCCGGCGGCACACGCTGCGCGGCGGCACGCTCATCGCGCTCGATCGCCGACCATAGGGCGGCGGCCTGGGGCGCCGCATCGAGCAGGCGCGCGAGTGTCTCCAGCGTGCGCTTCACGTCGGCACGGTCGTCCGAGCGGAGCACCAGCACCTTCAACCCCAGGCTTTCGAAACGTTCGACCGCGCGTGCGCTCGGTTCGGCGAGCACCAGGTCAGGCTTCAATGCGATGACGCGCTCGAGTTGCGCGTCATCCAGTCCGCCGAGCTGCGGCAGGCTGCGCACACGCGGCGGCCAGTTCGAGAACCGGTCGACGCCGACCAGCCGATCGCAGCCGCCGAGCGCGCAGAGGCTCTCGGTCAACGACGGCTTCAGGCTGACGATGCGCTGCGGCGAGGTGGCGAACTCGACCTGAAGCCCCCGGTCGTCGCGCACCGCGATCGGCTGCGCGAGCGCCGCGGGGCTGGCCGCGAACGCCGCAAGCGCGAGGCACGCCGTGGCGATGCATCGCACGGCGCACGTCGCGGCCACACGCGCGCCGGTCCGGACCCGGCTTATTGCCAGCCCATGCTGTCGTAGCGCACGCCGATCCACGCTTGCCGGCCCGGGGTCTGATAGTCGCGGGCCGGCTCGATCGTGCGGTCGGTCGCGTTCAACAGTTTTGCTTCGAGCTGCCATTGTTTTGCGAAGCGCCAGCGGGCGCGCAGATCCAGCGTCTCGTAGGCGCCGAGCTGGACGCCGCCGTCCGGCCGCGCGCCGACCGCGAGCAGCGCCGCGCCGAAGT
>DATEFR010000385.1:0-8331 GCA_035280545.1 Burkholderiaceae bacterium
CCCCGCCATGATCACGATGCTGCTGCAAATCGTCCAACACACGCCGGTCTGGGTCTGGGGCCTGCTGGCCGGGCTGGTCGCCTACGGCGTCTCGCAGGCACGCGACCGCGAAGTCGGCCTGGCCCGCATCACGATCCTGCCACTGGTGATGCTGGCGCTGTCGTTCAGCGGCGTCGTCAGCGCGTTCGCGCATGCCGGGATCGCGCTTCTCGCCTGGGCCGCCGGCATCGCCGTCGCGCTCAGCGTCGGCCGGCCGCTGGTGCAGGCACGCGGCGCGCGGTGGGACGGCACGACCGGCTTGCTGCACGTGCCGGGGAGCTGGGCACCGCTGGTCCTGATCGTCGCGCTGTTCCTGATCAAGTACATCGTCGGCGTCACCTTCGCGCTGCATCACGAACTGGCCAGCAACACCCTGTTCGGCGCCGCCTGCGGCCTGGCCTACGGTACGTTCAGCGGCCTGTTCGCGGCGCGCGCGCTCGGGCTGCGCCGGCTGGCGGTCGCACCGCGTGCCGCCGCGGCGTCTCTCGCCGGCTGAGCCAGAATCTCCCCCATGGCCCTCAACCCGCCGCTCGCCGTCGACAGCCGCGGCACCCACCCCCACGAACGCCGCTCGCGCTATGCCGTGCGAGCCTTGCGCAGCGTCGGGTACGGCGCGGTGATCGGCCTGTTGATCTACGGCCTGACCGGCCATTCGCTGTGGACCACGATGATCCAATCCAGCTGCATCGGCCTGATGTGCTGGTTCTTCATCGACCTGGGCCGCGTACCTGCCGCGCGCTGGAAACATCGTCGCGCGCCGCGCGGGTCGGCAGAGGCCCAAAGCAACTGGCCCGGCTGGCCGCTGATGATGGTCGTCATCTTCGTCGGCAGCGTGCTGGGTTTCTCGAGCGGCGGGACCATCGCCGAATGGATCACCGGCCAGGCCACGGTGGGTTTCCTTCGCGGCAGCCTGTCGCAGACGATCGCGCTGCTGCTCACCTGCCTGGTCCCTGCGCTCGTCATCACGTACTGGTTCTATTCGCGCGAGCTCATCGCCGAGCACGAGGCTGCGGCGCAGACCGCGCAGCGCCAGGCCGCCGAGAACCAGCTCAAGCTGCTCGAGTCGCAACTCGAGCCGCACATGCTGTTCAACACACTGGCGAACCTGCGCGTGCTGATCGGCATCGACCCGCCGCGCGCGCAGGCGATGCTGGACCAGCTGATCGCATTCCTGCGCGCGACGCTGAATGCCTCGCGCTCATCCAGCCACGCGCTGTCGGCCGAGTTCGCGCGCTTGCGCGACTACCTTGCGCTGATGGAGCTGCGCATGGGAGAACGGCTGCAGACGCATTTCGATCTGCCGGCCGAGCTCGAGACGCTGCCGATTCCGCCGCTGCTGCTGCAGCCGCTGGTCGAGAACAGCATCAAGCACGGCCTCGAGACCAAGGTCGAGGGCGGCCGCATCGACGTCAGTGCACGCCGCGAGCGCGGTGGCGCCGGCGCCGACGAGCTGGTGCTGCAGGTGCGCGACACCGGCATCGGCCTGAACGATGCCGGCGTTCCCGGGGTCGATGGCACGCGCTTCGGCCTCACGCAAGTCCGCGAACGCCTGGCCACGCTGTACGGCGACCAGGCCCGGCTGAGCCTGGTCCCGGCCGACGATGCACAAGGCGGCGCACTCGCGACGATCCGCGTGCCGATCGCCGCGCTCGCCGGCACCACCCTCATCGCACCCGCGGCCGGCACGGCCACCTCTTCATCATGATGTTGAAAGCCCGTGCGTTGATCGCCGAGGACGAGCCGCTGCTCGCCGCGAACCTGCAATCGGAACTCGAGCGGTCGTGGCCCGGGCTCGAGGTGGTCGCGAACGTGCGGCACGGGGCTGCGGCCGTCGATGCGGCACTCGCGCAGCGACCGGACGTCGTCTTTCTCGACATCCGCATGCCCGGCATGACCGGCCTCGAAGCCGCGCAGGCGATCGCCGAAGACTGGCCGGACGCCGCCGAGACGTTGCCGGCGATCGTGTTCGTCACCGCGTACGACCAGTACGCGTTGCAGGCGTTCGAGCACAGCGCCGTCGACTACGTGCTCAAGCCCATCCAGTGCGAACGGTTGATGCAGACCTGCACGCGGGTTCAGACGGTGCTGAAAGCGCGCGCGGCGGCAAGCCCGGAGCGCGGTGGTGCCGAGGCGAACACGCCGGCATTGGACGCGACCCTGAACGCGACCTTGAGCCAGCTGCGCAGCCTGCTCGGCACGCCGGGGTTGCTGTCTGCGGCCGGTTCATCCGCGCCGCTGCCCACACCGCCCGCAACGAAGCTGAGCGTGATCCAGGCCAGCGTCGGCGCCGCGATCCACTTGGTGCCGGTCGCCGACGTGCTGTACTTCGAGGCGGCCGACAAATACATCCGCGTCGTCACCGGCGAGCGCGAATACCTGATCCGCATGCCGCTGCGCGAGCTGACCCCGCAACTCGACGAAACGCGGTTCTGGCAGATCCACCGAGGCACCATCGTGCGAGCGGATGCGATCGCGACCGCGGTGCGCGACGAATCGGGCAAGGTCCACCTGACCCTGCGCGGCCATCCCGACAAGCTGGTCGCGAGCCGGCTCTACGCGCACCTGTTCAAGGCGATGTGAGCCGGCTGCCGATCGGCGACTACAGCCGATAGATCTGGCCGCCCTCGAATCTCACGCGGTCGCCGACCTGCAGGTCCGCGACGCGCTGGAAGTCGAATTCGCGATAGCTGCCATCGTCGAACCGCACGCCGACGCGGAACACCTCGTCGTCGCGCCGCGTGCGCTGCTCGATCGCATTGCCGGCGACGGCACCGCCAACGGCACCGACACCGGTGGCCACTGCACGGCCGGTCCCCGCGCCGATCTGATGGCCCACGACCGCACCGAGAACCGCGCCGAGAACTGCGCCCGCGCCGCTGGGCCGCGAGGCCACCGGCACCGTCTCGATCCGGCTGACTTGGCCGTACTGGGCGTACTGGTTCGCGTACTGCGGCGGTGGGCTGGTGTAGACCGGCGCCGGCCCTTCGGAATAACGCGGTTCGCTATAGCGCGGGCCCGAGGCGCACGCGCCGAGCACGGCGATGCTCGCCGCACCCGCGATGATCTTGAAGCTGCGAGAGTTCATGCCAACACTCCTTCGAATGATGCGAGACCGGTGCTGTGCTGCACCGCTCTTCGCTTCATCCTGCGGCCAAGTCCGTGCGGGCCGAATCGGACGGCAGCGCCAGCCGCTGTGGGCTGGCGCCTACGTGCCGTCGCGCGGCCGGCCGCTCACCAATGGTGGTGATGGCGCGGGTAGTAGTAGCCCCGCGCGCCGTAATAGACGGGGCGCGGATAGTAGTACGCCGGCGGGCCATACACGACCGGCGCGGGCCGGTAGTACACCGGGGCCGGCTGCACGTAGACCGGTGCCGGCGCGTACACCGGATAGCTTTCGTAGACGGGCGCCGGCGCATACACCGGCCCGTTGCCGACCGCCACGCCGACCACCGGCGCGCTGATGCCGACCGACCACGACACGTGGCCGCCTGCCTGAGCGCTCGCCGTGCCGAACAAGGTACCGGCCGCGGCCACCGCGGCGAGCAGGATGGACTTCGTCGTCATCATCGTGGAACTCCTTTTGTCTTCATCGGGAGGCGCGCCTCCATGAGTTCCAAAACGCATACGGGGGTTCCGGGCGTTGACTCTCCCGGCCGGCGACAGTGTTGTCGAACGTAAGCAGTCGTATCCGCGACGCCTCGCTCGATAGAATCGCCGTTCCATGACGCACGACAGCGACACCAGCCCCAAGCCCAGCAATTTCCTGCGCCACATCGTCGAGCGCGACCTGGCCGAGGGCACCTACGCACAGCGCCATTTCGCCGGCACGCCGGGCGATGCGGCGCATCACGCGGCCGGTCCGCTGGACCCGGCGAAGATCCGCACCCGCTTCCCGCCCGAGCCGAACGGCTACCTGCACATCGGCCACGCGAAGAGCATCACGCTGAACTTCGGGCTCGCGGTCGAGTACGGCGGCGTCTGCCACCTGCGCTTCGACGACACCAACCCCGAAAAGGAAGAGCAGGAGTACGTCGATTCGATCATCGACGCGGTGCAGTGGCTGGGCTTCGACTGGCATGCTGACTTCAACGGTCAGCGGTTCGACCACCTCTACTACGCCAGCCACTACTTCGACTTCATGTACCGCGCGGCCGAGGCGCTGATCCAGGCCGGCCACGCGTATGTCGACGAGCAGAGCGCCGACGAGATGCGCGCGACCCGCGGCGACTTCAACACGCCCGGCACGAACAGCCCATACCGCGACCGCACGCCTGCCGAGAACCTCGCACGCTTCCGCGCGATGCGCGACGGCCAGCTGCCCGACGGCGCCGCGGTGCTGCGCGCGAAGATCGACATGGCGAGCCCGAACATCAATTTGCGCGACCCGGCGATCTACCGCATCAAGCACGCCGAGCACCACAACACCGGCAACACGTGGTGCATCTACCCGATGTACACGTATGCGCATCCGATCGAGGACGCGCTCGAGAACATCACGCACAGCATCTGCACGCTCGAGTTCGAGGACCAGCGCCCGTTCTACGACTGGCTGCTGGACACGCTGGCCACGCTCGGGCTGCTGGCACAACCGCGTCCGCACCAGTACGAGTTCGCGCGCCTGAACGTGACCTACGTGATCACGAGCAAGCGCAAGCTGAAAGCATTGGTCGACGAAGGCATCGTCAGCGGCTGGGACGACCCGCGCATGCCGACCATCGTCGGCCTGCGCCGCCGCGGCTACACGCCCGAGTCCATCCGCCTGATGTGCGAGCGCGCCGGCACCAGCAAGGCCGGCGGCTGGACCGACTATGCCGCGCTGGACGCCGCGCTGCGCGACGACCTCGAAGGCAAGGCGGCCCGCGCGATGGCGGTGATAGACCCCGTCAAGCTGAAGCTGACGAACTGGGCCGACGTTTTCGGCAACGCGGCGCACCGCGAGCCATGCCAGGCGCCGGTGCATCCGCAGCGGCCCGAATGGGGCATGCGCGCGTTCAGCCTCGGGCCCGAGGTCTGGATCGAACGCGACGACTTCGCGCAGACGCCGCCCAAGGGCTTCTTCCGCCTCTTCCCGGGCAACAAGGTGCGCTTGAAATACGGCGTCGTCGTCGAATGCACCGGCTGCGAGACGGACGCGAGCGGCGCGATCACCGCGGTCACCGCGACCGTCGTGCCCGACACGAAGAGCGGCACGCCGGGTGCCGACGCGGTCAAGGTCAAAGGCACGATCACCTGGGTCGGCGTGCACGATGCGCTGCAGGCCGAATTGCGCCTGTACGACCGGCTGTTCACCGAAGCGCACCCCGACGCCGGCGGCAAGGACTTCAAGGCCGCGCTGAACCCGAACAGCAAACGCGTCGTGACCGGCTACCTCGAACCCTCGCTCGCGAACGCGCGGCCGGACGACAAGATCCAGTTCGAGCGCCACGGCTACTTCGTGGCCGACCGCGCCGACCACAACGCCGCGCAGCCCGTCTACAACCGGATCGCGGGGCTGAAGGACTCGTGGGCGAAGTGATCGGCTAGTTGTCGAACCGCTCGTTCGATCAGTTCTTCGTCCCCAACACCAGCGTCACGTCGACGAAGGTCGGCGACGTTGCGATCGCGGTGAACGCACCGGTCGCGCTGTGGTAGGTCGCGTGGCCGGTCAGCGTCTGGCCGGCGGCGGGGCAGAGTGCGCCGTAGCTCAGGCTGATGTCGTAGACGTTGCCGAACGGGTGCAGGAAGATCGTGCCGCCGGCGCTGCAGCCACCGGGCGTCGCGAGGCTGACGGCGCCGGAGCTGCTGATCGTCAGCGCGGCGGTCTCGACGCCGTCGATCGCGGCGAGCTGGCCGCTGTAGTTGCCGGCGACCGATGCGATCGACGGCTGCTGCTCGTAGTCGAACGAATAGTCGGCGGCGAACGAGTCGGTCGCCCCGCCCACGTAGGCGATGTTCGCGTCGAAATAGCGCTGCAGCGAGAAGGTCGCGCTCAACGCACCCGGCGTGCTGGTCTGGTTCGTGAAGTTGACGTTCTGCAGGCTGTTCGACGAGAAGGTCGAGCCGCCCGCGTCGCCGTCGCCGACCATCACGCCTTCGATCTGGCTGCTGGTCGGGCTGCCGAGCGGGCCGTAGATCGTGTAGTAGCGCCCGGTCTCGAGCACGATCACCGAGATGTGGCGCTGCCCGACCGTCGTGCCCTCGTAGAAGCCAGCCGCGCGGTCCAGGGCGCTGGGCGGCGGACCGTCGTCGTCGCCGCCGCCGCCGCAACCGACGACGAGCACCGATGTCAGCAGCACGGCACCGATCGCGCCGGTGCGGCGCATCTCGCGGGCAATCTGGATCATGGACTTCTCCTTCGAGTGACTCACAGAACGTCGTCATCGATCGCAACGTTGACGCCTCGCCCGATGCCAGGTGTTACCAAACGCGAAGGCGCGAAACGACGATGTCGCTCGCAGATACTTGGAGACATGAAACGACAAGATGATTCCACCCACATCGCGACGCTCGCCAACGGCGTGCGCGTCGTGACGATTGCGCTGCCGCATCTGGCCAGCGTCAGCGTCAGCGTGTTCGTGCGCACCGGCAGCCGGCACGAGAGCGCGCGGCTCAACGGCATCAGCCACGTCGTCGAGCACATGGCGTTCAAGGGCACCGAGGCGCGCGACGCGCGCGCCATCAACCTCGACGCGGAGCGGCTCGGCGCGCAGGTCAACGCGCATACCGACAAGGACCACACCGCGTACCACATCGGCGGGCTGGTCCAGCACACCGGCGTTTTCATCGAGATGCTGGGCGACATCGTGCAACGCAGCGTCTTCCCGGCCGACGAGCTCGAGCGCGAGCGACAGGTGATCCTGCAGGAGTTCATCGAGGACGAGGACGATCCGCTGTCCACCGCGTTCAAGCTGTTCGACAAGACCTGCTTCGGCGCGCATCCCCTCGCACAGCCGGTGATTGGCACGCGCCGCAACATCGAGCGTTTCGCGCGCGACGAGCTGCTCGGCTATGTGCAGCGGCAGTACACCGGCGCGAACGTGATCGTCGGCGTCGCCGGCAACGTCGAGCCGGAGGCGGTCGTCGATGCGGTCGCCGCCGCGTTTGGCGCGATGCCGGCCGGTGCCGAGAACGCGGTGCCGGCTCCGGGCTATGTCGGCGGCATCCACGCGCGGCGTCAGGCCGGCAGCAGCCAGAGCCACGTCGTGATGGGGTACCCGATCGCCAGCCTGCGCGGTGATTGGAAGGCCGGCGATGCCGTCCGCGGCGATCAAGCCGGCCAGGTCGCCGCCGCGTTGTTCGGCGAAGGCATGAGCTCGCCGCTGCTGCACGAGATCCGCGAACGCCGCGGCCTGGTCTACTACGCGAACTGCACGGCCGAGGTCACCGACCTGGCGGGACTGTTCACGATCGAAGCGTCGACCACGCCCGAGCATCTCGACGAGTTCTTCACCGAGACGTTCGCATTGCTCGAAGCCCAGGCCTCGGCCATCGATGCGGTCGACCTCGAGCGGGCGCGCAACCAGATCGCGGTGCGGCGGCTGCGCGCGCACGAGCGGCCCTGGCGCCGGCTCGAGGATGCAGCGCAGGATCTGTTCGCATTCGGCCGCGTGCGCTCCGCCGCCGAGCTGGCGGCACAGGTCGAGGCCGTCGGCGCGCGCGATCTGAAGCGCGTCTTCGAACGCATGCTGTCCGCGCCGCCGTCCATCGCGATCGCCGGGCGTGTGCCACGCAACGCGCTGGCGCGTGTCCATGAGTTGACGGCGTCATGAACACGCGTTCGCAAGCGCGGCGTTTCATGAAGAGGACCTCCGCGGATTCCATGCGGCGCGCGCTGACGATGGCACCGCTGCTGTGGGCGGCGCTGCCGGCCTTTGCGGCGGACAACGAAGCGTCGCCTGGCGCGAGTCGCTCGAGCCGCACGATCGAGTTGCCGCGTGCGCATGCGGTGCCCGGTGGCGTCGCGCTCTTCGCGCTCGGTACGTCGGCCGAACCGCCGTCGGTACGCTACAACCAGCAGCCGGTGCTCGTGGTCCACGACGGCGCGCAATGGACCGCCGTTCTCGGCATCGCGCTCTCGGCCACGCCGGGCCCGGCGACATTGCAGGTGCAGCGCGCAAGCGATGCCGTGACGCTCCTGCATTTCGAGATCGAACCGTTCCGATACGCCGAGCAGCGCCTGAAGGTGGCGCCGGGCCAGGTCGACCTCTCGAAAGCCGACCTCGCGCGTTACGAGCGCGAGCGCGTGCACCTCGCGCAAGTCGCCGCGACCTTCAGCGCAACGCCGCCGGCGACGCTGCGAATGCTGCAGCCCAC
>DATEFR010000386.1:0-3078 GCA_035280545.1 Burkholderiaceae bacterium
ATCCTGCTGAGTCCGAAGATGAGCGTGCCGGCGCCTCCCGTCGCCGGTGGCGCGACCACCGATCCGGCGGCCCAGGCCGCGGCGGCAGCCTCCGCGGCCCGCCGGGATCTGATGACGGTTCAACTGAAGAACGTCACGGTCTTCGAGGCGCTGGACGCGGTGCGGGAGACCTACGGCTACGAGTACACGGTCCAGGGCACGCGCATCTACGTCGAGCCGCCCGAATTGCAGACGCGCTTCTACCAGATCAACTACACGCTGGGTCAACGCCGCGGCGTGAGCGATCTGCAGGTGGTGGCGGGTGCCGCGACCGGCGGCAGCGGCGGGGGTGGCAGCGGCGGCAGCAGCGGCTCGAGCTCGAGCAGCAGCGGATCGTCCTCGGGCGGCAGCGGCGGCGGCGCGGCGAGCTACGGGTCGAACCAGGCCAGCGCGCTGAGCACGGTCACGAAGTCGGACCTGTGGGGCGAGATGGAAGACACGCTGCGGACCATCCTCGGTTGCCAGATTCCCAAGCTGCAAGCGGCGGCCAGCGCACGCGGAGGCCAAGGCGGAAGCGGATCGGGTTCGAGCGGCGGCGCGTCCAGCCGGGCCGACGTGTCGTATGTCGGCGATGCCCACCTCGGCGAACGTCTGCGCGGCGTCGACGGATGCACCGACGGCCGAGCCGTGCACGTCAACCAGATGAGCGGGACCATCCTCGTGCGCGGAATGCCCCGGGAGATGCGAACGATCGAACGGTTGCTGCGTGCGATGCAGGTCAACATCGAGCGCCAGGTGATCATCGAGGCGAAGGTGATCGATGTTCAGCTCAACAGGGAGTCCCAGCAAGGCATCAACTGGTCGGCCTTCCGCCACGGCTTGATGAGGGCATCGCTGGGCGCCGACACGAGCCTGGTCGGCGCGCCGGGAACGTCCACGGCAGGCTCCGTCGTGAACGGCGCATCGCTGGCCGATCTGCTGGGCACGCAGTTGATCGGAAACACCGCACGAACCGCGTTCCCGGCCGGGCTGGGATTGGCGCTGCAAGGCTCGCAGTTCGCGGCCCTCATCAGCTTCCTGGAGACGCAAGGCGACGTGCACGTGCTCTCGAGCCCGCGCATCGCCACGCTGAACAACCAGCAGGCCGTGATCAAGGTGGGTACGGAGGAGCCGTTCATCACGGCCATCTCGCCGGGTTCGACCAGCCTGTCGTCCAGCGCCGCCGTCGCCGTGCCGCCCACGTTGACCTATCAGCCGTTCTTCTCGGGCATCTCGCTGGACGTGACGCCGCAGATCGACGAGCGCGATCGCGTGACGCTGCATGTGCATGCCATGGTGAACTCCATCACCGAGAAGGCGAAGCCCTCGTCCACGCAGGCGGGGTCGGCCCCGGTGCCGCTGGCGATCAACACCGTCAACGAGACCGACAGCGTCGTGAAGACCGGCGACGGCGTCATGGTGGTCATCGGCGGCCTGATGATGGAGAGCAGCAACGACGGACGCTCCGCGATCCCGGGCCTGGGCAGCGTGCCCGTGGCCGGCACCCTGTTCCGCAAGGGCGAGCAGTCTTCCAGCAAGCGCGAGCTGGTGATCCTGATCAAGCCCACCGTGGTCAAGATGGATTCGGACTGGGCCGACGACATCGCCGCGACCAGCCGGCGCATCCAAGGCATGAACGAGCAAGGCCGGGTCGCAAGACCGGAGTGAGCGCACCATGTACCTGCAGCATTTCCAGTTGAAGGAGTTCCCGTTCGGCATCACGCCGGACACGAGCTTCTTCTTCTCGTCCAGGGCTTCGCAACAGGCGCTGAATACTCTGCTCGTGGCCACCCGCGCGGGCGAAGGCTTCATCAAGATCACCGGCGAGGTCGGCACAGGCAAGACGCTGCTGTGCCGGCAATTGCTGCAAAGCCTGGGTGACGACTTCCAGACGGCCTACATCCCCAATCCGCATCTCACGCCGCTGGGCTTGCTGCAGGAACTGGCCGACGAGTTGGGTGCGGACACGGTCGAGCTCGGGCAGACCACCGAGATGCAATACCAGCACCTGCTGCTCAAGGCATTGCGAGAACGGTTGCTGAACCTGGCGCAGAACAACAAGCGCGTGCTGGTGTGCCTGGACGAGGTCCAGGCGATGCCGATCGAAACCCTGGAGGCGCTGCGACTGCTCACCAACCTCGAGACCGAAAAGCAGAAGCTGGTGCAAGTCGTGATATTCGGTCAGCCCGAGCTGGACGCGAAGCTGAAACACCCGTCGATCCGGCAGTTGAAGCAGCGCATCACCTTCGACTACCACCTCGGGCCCTTGATCGGACCGGAGCTGGCCCGTTATCTGGATCACAGGATGGCCGTGGCCGGCTATGACGGGCCCAGGCTCTTCTCGGCGCCGGCGACGTTGATCCTGCGGTGGCGCACGCGGGGCTTCCCGCGCCTGGTCAACATCGTCGCCCACAAGGCGCTGATGTGTTCCTATGGCCGCGGCAAGAGGTCCGTCGGCCTGCGGGAGATGAACGAGGCGATCGAGGACACCGCGTCCTTGCGATTGCGGATGCGGTCGGTGGCGCTGGCGAGCCTGTCGATCGTGGTCATGAGCTTGCTCGTGCTGGAAATTGCGAGGGCCGTATGAGCGTCATCAACCAAATGCTGCAGGACCTGGACAAGCGCAAAGGCCGATCCGGCGGCGCGGCGGCGGGCAGCGAGGCGGTCCGCTCGGTCATGCCCGAGTTGGACTTGCGTTCGACCCATCGTTTGGCACTCGTGATCTTCGGCATGGCGCTGTTGGTGCTCGCCGCGGGCTTGTGGCTGCGCCAGCGCAACAACGTGGCAGCGAGCGCGCTGGCTGTCGCGCCCGCACCGACTGTCGTGGCGGTCGCGGCCGAGCCACCGCGTGTCCCCGCGCCGGCCCGGGCCGACCAGCCGGCCAGCGCGCCCGCCCCGGTGCTGGCCGCATCGGAACCGACGGTCCTCGCCAAGGCGCCGATTCCGTCCGTCGCGGCGACGCCAGTCAAGTTCGTCGCCTCGACCTCGGCGCGGCCTGCGCTGCCTGCTCCGCCGGCAAGCGCCCCGCCCACCTCGGACAAGGTGGAAGCGCTGCCGGCG
>DATEFR010000387.1:0-3681 GCA_035280545.1 Burkholderiaceae bacterium
CGAAGCGGTCCTTCTTCCAGCGGTCTACGGCTTCCCGGCCGTTGTGGGCGATGGTCACCGCGAATCCCTGGCTGCTCAGCACGGCTTGGGCAACGACTTGGTTGACCAGGTTGTCCTCCACCAGCAGCGCGTGCTGGCGCCGGCCGTGCGTCGTAGCCGGGGTCTGCAAGTCCAACGTCCCGTCATCCAGCGCTTCGGGCGTCTCGATCGGCCCGGCCACAACCGTCGTGCGGCTACGGCGGCGGAACTGACAGGTGAACCGAAACGCGCTGCCGACACCGACCGTGCTCTCCACCTCGACGCTGCCCGCCATCGCCTTGACCAGCTTGTCGACGATCGCGAGCCCCAGGCCCGAGCCGCCGTAGCGCCGCGAGGTCGAGCTGTCGGCTTGCGCAAACGGTTCGAAGATGCTCTTCAGGCTGGCGCGCTCGAGCCCGATGCCGGTGTCGATGACCTCGAATCGGAAGCGCCGCAGCTCGTCGGCGCCGGGTTCGCCGTCGGCACATACCGTCACGCGGACACTGCCATGTGCCGTGAACTTCAGTGCGTTGCCGACCAGGTTGCACAGGACCTGCTGCAGCCGCATCGGATCGCCGCGTACCTGGGTGCGCAGTTCCGCCGGAATCTGGGCGCTGAGCTGCAGGCCTTTTTGCGAAGCGGTGGGCGACATCAGCTGCAGCGTGTCGTCGATGACGTGGCGAAGGTCGAAGTCGCGCTCGTCGAGTTGGAGCTTGCCGGCTTCGATCTTCGACAGATCGAGGATGTCGTTGATGATGCGCAGCAGTGCCTCGCCGGAGCGCTGGATGCTGCGCGCGTACTTCGTCTGCTCGTCGTTCAGCGGCGTCGACAGCAGCAGTCGGGTGAGACCCAGCACGCCGTGCATGGGCGTGCGGATCTCGTGGCTCATGTTGGCCAGGAACGCACTCTTGGTCCGGCTCGCCTGCTCGGCACTGTCGCGCGCGCCGATCAACGCGGACTGAGCCTTGCGCAATGCCTTCTGCTGGCGCCGAATCACACCGGCGCCCCGGCCGACGACCGCCAGCAGCGCCAGGTACAGCAGCAGCATGGTCGTCGCGATGCAGAAGAACGCACGCCACGAGGTCGAATCGATGCGCTCGGTGAGCGGCGGCAGATCGTCGTAGAGCTCGAAGACCAACGCGACGCGGCCGTCGGCGCCACGTACCGGAACGTGGCTGTTCAGCAGGTTGTGCCCGAAGGCCTTGGCTTCGGATGCGTTGTAGATGTCGCGGTAGATCAGCACCGAGACCGTCTCGCCGTCCAACGCGCGCCGGATCGACGGCGCGTGCGATTCATCGGCGCCGATTTCATGCGGCTCGGTCGAATAGATCGCGACGCCGCGAGTGTCGAAGATCTCGATCTTGTGGACGCTGGTGCCTTGCATCAGGCGGCGCACGATCGCATCGAGACGTTCGAGGTTCAGCGTCGCGGGTGCCGTTGCAGCGCCGGACGACCGGTTCATCGCATGTGTCGCGACCGGTTGCAGCTGATCGGCGATGGCGTTGTAGATCGCCTGGGTCAAGGTCACGTTCGCTCGACTGCCTTGCTCGACCAGCATCTGCTCGCCCAGCGCCTTGTAGCCGAACGCCAGCAGCAGCGTGCCGGCCAGCATCAGCACCGACGCCGTGATCGAGAAGCTCTTTACCAGCCCGATGCGGCCGGCCACCGCGGCGTCCAGATGCTGCTCGGCCGCCATGTCGGCCGTGCTTTCTTCGAACGGTGGATGGTGCCGGCCGGCGGCTGTCGGACGAGCGTTGGCAATGAAGCGGCTCAGCCACCGCGGGGCTGTACGCCAGGACTGATTCGATGAGTTCATAAGTGGGCGGCAGGATCGGCCTCTCACCCTCGGTGCGGTTGACTGAGCCCTGATCAAACGCTGACCGAAACGTTCTGCTCGCGTGCCATTCGCTGCTGGCGCGAATCAGTGCTCGTTTCGGCTGGACAACGCGTGATGTCCATCGCAACATTGCCCGAGCTCGACGCCGTAGTGGGATGGCGCCATCGCGGGCACAAGACCAGTCCATCGAACGACGCACGGTGTCGAAGCCAGATTCCTTCCCGACGAAAAGCAACGGCCCCGAGAGTGCCGATCCGACCTGGTCGACGGTGCGGTTCCGCGATTGCATCGTGGACCGAGGGAGTCGCGAGGTACGCCGAGGCGGTCTGATCGAATCGCTAGAGCCGCGGGCGTTCGACTTGCTGGTCTTCCTGATCACGCAGCGCCATCAGGTGGTGGCCAAGGCCGACATCCTGCGTCACTGCTGGGGTGACGAGACGGTCAGCGACGGTGCCTTGGCGCGCACGGTCATGAAGATCCGGCGAGCCCTGGGCGACGCTGACCCGGATCTGCCGTTGATCAAGACCGTCCAGCGAGTTGGCTATCGGTTTGCCGGCCACGCCACGTTCTCCGATGCGATGGCCGATTCATCGGTCGAGGCAAATCCCGCTCGGTCGTCGTCGATCGCGCAGGCGCAACGTGTCGCGCTGTTGCCGTTCGAAAACGCGACGCGAGACGACGACCTGGTGTGGATCGAGCTCGGCCTGGCATCGGTCGTCGCGAAGGAGCTCGCGAACAGAGGCGGCTTGAACGTCGTGCCGGTTCGGGACTTGCTGCTCGCGCTCGGCGAGCTCGGCACCGGTGCGCCGCGCGATGAGCGGCTGCGAGCCGTGGAATCGGCGCTGGGTGTGCGGCAGATCGTCTGGGGGGAGCTGAGCGGCGAGCATGGCCGCTACCTGCTGCACTTCGGCTTGCGGATGCCGTCGGGCGGCGTCGAGCTCGGGAGCCTGGTCGGCAGCGATGTCGTGCGCCTGGCCGTGCAAGCCGCGGTGCGCATCCGGCAATGGTTGACGCCGCAGGCGGCTGCGACTGTCTCGGAGCTCGACCTGGGCGACGGGTTTCTGAACGAGATGTTCGCCCGCGCGATGCAGAAGATCCGCATCAACCGCCTGGTCGAGGCCGATCATCTGCTCGATGCGCTCGGGGTGGCCGAGGTCGTGCATCCCGAGCTGATGTTCGAGAGCGCTGCGGTTCAGGTCAGGCTGGGGCGGCGCAACGCGACCGCCGCCGTCGAGGCGCTGGAGCAAACCGCGCAGCAGCATGCAAGCCCGACCTTGCAGGCACGTGGCTTGTCGCTGCGTGCGCTGCACCTCGATCAGCAGGGTCGCACGGCCGAGGCGATAGCCGCGACCCGCAAGGCGATCGAGCTGTCCGATGCCTGCGGGCTCGAGGACCTTGCGGTGCACGCCATCGTCGATTGCGCGCTGCGCATGGGCCAGAACCTGGACCCCGGCGCCGAGGCGATGCTGTCGCAGGCGATGCCGCGGGCGGAACGCCTGGGCAGCCGGGTCTTGTTGAGCAAGGCCTATTGGACGGCGGGACGGCTGGCTGGCCTGCGCGACGACTGGACAGGGGCGATCCGGCACCACGAGCGGGCCTTGGCCATCGCGCGGACGATGGATGAAGCGGCATGGGCCGCGCCCCTCACGGGACTCGCACGATCGCAACTGCAGCTGGGCCAGCTCGAACAGGCCCATGCCCACGCACGCGCCGCGTTCGACAGCGCGCTGATCTCGCGCGAACAACCTCAGCTCGGTCTGTCGGCGATCTGTTTGCTCGGAACATCGTGGGTCACCTGGCGCGTCCGCGAGCTCGTGAACCTGTTC
>DATEFR010000388.1:0-6336 GCA_035280545.1 Burkholderiaceae bacterium
CCTTGGCGCGCAGGTCGACCAGCATCACGTGGCTTTCGGTGCGGCCGCTGACGATGCGCAGGCCGCGCTCGACGAGCGTCTCGGCCAGCGCCGCGGCGTTCTTGACGACCTGCTGCTGGTAGCGCCTGAACTCCGGCGCCAGCGCCTCCTTGAACGCGACCGCCTTGGCGGCGATCACATGCATCAGCGGGCCGCCTTGCAGGCCGGGGAACACGGCGCTGTTGATCGCCTTCTCGTGCTCCGGGCGCATCAGGATGATGCCGCCGCGCGGCCCGCGCAGGCTCTTGTGGGTGGTGCTCGTGACGATGTCGGCGTGCGGGATCGGATTGGGGTATTCGCCTGCGGCAATCAGGCCCGCGTAGTGCGCCATGTCGACCATCAACAAGGCGCCGACGTCCTTCGCGACACGCGCAAAGCGCTCGAAGTCGATGCGCAGCGCATACGCCGACGCGCCGGCGATGATGAGCTTGGGTTTGCTCTCGTGGGCCTTGCGCTCCATCGCGTCGTAGTCGATCTCTTCCTTCTCGTCGAGGCCGTAGCTCACCACGTTGAACCACTTGCCGCTCATGTTCAGCGCCATGCCGTGACTGAGGTGGCCGCCCTCGGCGAGGTTCATGCCCATGAAGGTGTCGCCGGGCTTCATCAGCGCCATGAACACCGCCTCGTTGGCCTGCGCGCCGGAGTGCGGCTGCACGTTCGCGGCCCAGCCGTGCGTGTCGGCGCCGAACAGCTGCTTGACGCGATCCAGCGCGAGCTGCTCGGCGAGGTCCACATACTCGCAGCCGCCGTAGTAGCGGCGGCCGGGGTAGCCCTCGGCGTACTTGTTGGTGAGCTGGCTGCCCTGCGCTGCCATCACGGCCGGCGAGGTGTAGTTCTCGCTGGCGATCAGCTCGATGTGCTGTTCCTGGCGCTGGTGTTCCTGCTGCACGACCGCCCACAGATCTGGGTCGACGGCCTTGAGGGTCTGCTGGCTGTAGCTGAACATGAATCGAGGTCCCGAGGTGGATGGCGAAGTAGCCTCATCTTCGGGTGGCCGGCGAGCCCGCGCCGATCCAATTGCGACACATAGCACGTCAATTGCGACATCGCGCACCGGAGGGGCTCGAACCCTGGACGCCGCCCAATTCACCGCACTGTCATGTGCCTTTCATGGACGCTTCCTAGACTGCGCGGCTTTGCATCGACGACCCCCTTCATGCCCATCCACTCCGGCCCGCGCCGCGGCCTGCTCGCCACCTCGATTGCCACATTGCTGCTCACGCTCGCCGCCTGCGGAGGCGGCGGTAGCGACGACGACAGCGTCTCCGCGCCCCAGGCGCCGCAGGGCGTGGGCTACGTCGACAGCGCGCCGGTGGCCGACGAGCAGTCGGTGCTGCCCTTCGTGGACTACGCCTACACCAATCAGCGCGGCGATGCGCGCTACGCGACGCTGGCCACCAACGCCGGCGTGCGGGTGGTCTCGGGCTTCCTCGACATCTGGAAGCCGAGCACGCTGCTGGTCGATGCCGGCGTGTCCGCCGCAGCCAACGGCAGTTTCCCGGCCGTCGTCGCATCCAGCTGGACCGGCATTCCCGGCGACGCCACCGACGGCACGGTGCTCAACGCCGCGACACACGCGGCCAACGTCCAATACGTGATCGGCGCCACGTCGGCGCGCACATCGGCGCAGGAACTCGCGGCCTACCTCGACGATCGCCGCGGCAAGGGCTACAGCGTGAGCGACGCGCTGGGCCCGCTGACCGATGCCTGGCGCAGCGCGGCACAACAGACCACCACCCTCACCGCCATCCCGGCCGATGCCGGCACCGTGCTCTACAACGACGGCGGCAACAACATCGGCGTCGGCAGCAGCAGCGGCAACACGACGTTCGGCAGCGTGGTGGACTTCATCGGCGCTATCGGCACCAACGCGTCCACCGAACCGGCCAAGCGCTTCTACAAGTACGCGCGGCCCTGGCGCTGGAGCACGAGCGTGATCGTGGCGCCCTCGCTGGTCACCGCCGAGAGCGCCACGCCCGGCACCGATGGCGGCTACATCAGCGGCCACGCCGCCGAGGCCACGCGCGACGTGCTGGCGATGGCCTATGTGTTCCCGCAGCGCTTCCAGGAGCTGCTGGCGCGCGGGCTGGAGCTGGGCGAAAACCGCATCCTCGCCGGCATGCACTCGCCGCTGGATGTGATGGGCGGCCGCATCCTGGGCCAGGCCTCGGCCGCCGCGAACATCGTGGCATCGACCAACGCGACGCTGAAGCAGACGGCCTACGGCCAGGCGCAGAGCGTGCTGATGGCCGCGGCCGGCGTGACCGACGCGCAGGCGCTCGCCACCTACGCCCATTCCGCCGCCCTCTCGAGCGACCGCTTCGCCGATCACGCCGCCAACAAGGCGAACTACCGGCGGCGCCTCACCTACGGCTTCTCGCCCATCGGCGACACCACCAAGATCGCCATCGTGCCCAAGGGCGCCGAAGCGCTGCTGGAGACGCGCCTGCCTTACCTGGCCGCGAACCAGCGCCGCGTGGTGCTGAAGACCACGGCGCTGCCTTCGGGCTACCCCGCGCTCGACGACGCCGAGGGTTGGGGCCGGCTCGATCTCTTCGCCGCGGCCGACGGTTATGGCGCGTTCAACGGCGATGTCAGCGTGACGATGGACGCGTCGCTCGGCGGCTTCAACGCGGCCGACACCTGGCACAACGACATCGCCGGCGTGGGCAAGCTCACCAAGGCGGGCTCGGGTTCGCTCACGCTGGCCGGCACGAACACCTACAAGGGCGGCACCGAGTTGACCGGCGGCGTGCTGGCCGCGGCATCAGCCAACGCACTGGGCACCGGCGATGTCTATGTGCGCAGCGGCACGCTGGTGTGCAGCGCTCCGTCCATGCTGGCCATCGGCGGCGCCTTCTCCGTGCTCGACGGCGCAGGCCTGACGCTGCAGGTGGGCGACGCAGGCGCGGGCCGGGTCACCGCAGCCGGCGCGGTCACGCTGACCGGCGGCACGCTCACCGTGAGCTTCAAGACCGGCTTCGCGCCCAGCGTCGGCGACACGATCAGCGTCCTGAACGGTGCGAGCCTGCGCGGCAAGTTCAGCACCATCTCGGTACCGGGCTACAAGGTCACGCCGACCTACACGTCCACCGAAGTGCTGCTGCACATCGACGGGTGAGGCTCCGCGATCCCGACACGCCGGCTCCTCGACAACGGCGTGCCTCCTTCCACTTTCCCAGGACGACCCCATGATCCGTTCCATTGGCAGCATCGTCATCGGCCTGACGTTCTCCGCCGCGGCCTCGGCAGACGACTTCTACCGCCTCGACCAGGCGTTGCCGTCGAATGTCGACATCCGCGCCAGCTACCCCGTCTTCGATTTCGATACCGATGGCTGCCTGCCGAGCGCCGGCATCAGCCGGCTCGGCCAGCAGAATGGCGGGCTCAAGCCCAGCGGCAGCATCACCGGCGGCTGCCGTTCCAGCACCTTCCTGGACACCTCCAACACGCTGCATCGCCATGCCTGCGTGCGCAGCGGCGGCGACATCTACTGCGGCCACTTCTATGCGCTGTACTTCCTGAAGGACCAGACGACCGCCCTCGGCGGCGGCCACCGCCACGACTGGGAGCATGCGGCGATCTGGACCAAGAACGGCGTCGTCACGCACGGCGGCTACAGCGCCCACGGCAAGCTCTACAACGCGGAGATCGGCACGCTGGACCAGCAGAACGGGCACATGAAGATCGTCTATCACAAGGATGGTCTGCTGACCCACAGCATGCGCTTCGCGAAGAGCGGCGAGGTGGCCGAGAACCCGTACGGCCAGTTCGTCACGCCCAACATCGTCAGCTGGCAGACGCTCTGGGGCGACGGCCTGAGCAATGCGCAGATGCGCGCCAAGCTCGATGCGTTCGACTACGGCTCGGCGACCATCCCGATGCGCGACGACAACTTCCTCGGCAATCTCAATACGTACAAGCCGGACTCGTACCCGACCTTCACGGCCGCGAGCCTCGACTCGGCGGGATGATGTCCGGGCAGGCGTGTCGGCAGCTACTCGGCGAGCGCAGGCGGAATCGCCGCGGCCAGGAAATCGTAGACGCGCCGAACCGCCTTGCTGGAACGGATCTCGCGGTGCACCGCCAGCCAGCAAGGCAAGGTCGGTATAGGCAGCGCCGGCAGCACACGCTCGAGGCCGGACCATTGACGGGCAACGTAGTGCGCGAGAAAGCCGATGCCGGCCCCGGCCGCCACCAGATTGCCGTAGGCGACTTGGTCGTCCGTGCGCAGTGCGAAGTGTTCGCGCTGCACCGAGATCCCCACGCGAGCGAAGCCGCGCAGGATCGCGTCGTCGCGATCGAAGCCTATCAGCGTGTGCCGGTTTAGCTGATCGGGCGAACGCGGCCGGCCAGCGCGAGCGAGGTAACTGGCGTGGGCGTAGGCGCCGATGCCGATGTCGGCCAGCTTGCGTGCCACCAGCGAGCCTTGCGCGGGGCGCAGCATGCGCACGGCGATGTCGGCCTCGCGGCGCAGCAGGTTGCTCAGCGCGTTCGAGGCCACCAGCTCGATCGCGATGCCCGGCTCTTGCGCTCGCAGCGTCGCGAGCAGCGGCGGTAGCAGCCAGGCCGCGACCACCGTGCTGGCGGTGACGCGCACCGTGCCGCCGGCCTCGCTGCGGCGCCCCGCCAGCGTGTGCGCCAGCGCCTCGGCGCCTGTCTCCATCTGGCGTGCCGCGTCGGCGATGGCCAGCGCGGCGGCCGTCGGCGTCACGCCGCGGCCGGTACGCTCGAACAGCGGCGCGCCGAGCTGCGCCTCCAGCTCGGCCACATGGCGGCTCAAGGTCGGCTGCTGCGCATGCAACTGCCGGGCCGCACCCATCAGGCTGCCGGCGTCGAGCACCGCGAGAAAACTGCGCACCAGGCGCCAGTCGAAGGAGTCGATGCCGATCGGCTTGACCATACGCAATTGCATAGCTCGTATAGAACGATCGTCAATTGTGCATGTCGCGGCGGCCGCGCAAAGTGCGGGCATCGAGACACCAGAGCTCCTCATGACGCACAAGACTGTTCTGATCCTGGGTGCCAACGGCCGCTTCGGCCTCGCCGCCGCGCAAGCCTTCTCCGCCGCCGGCTGGCAGGTGCTGGCGCAGGTGCGGCGCGCGCTCGCACCGGACATGCCGGCCGGCGTGCGTGCGGTGCACGCGCCGCTGGCCGACACCACGGCGCTGGCCGGGCAAGCGCACGGCGCCGCGGTCGTCGTCTACGCGGCGAACCCCATCTACACGCAATGGCAGCACGCGCTGCCGATGGCGCGCGCCGGGATGGATGTCGCTCAGCGGCTGGGTGCGACCTTCATGCTGCCGGGCAACGTCTACAACTACGGCGACGCCATGCCCGCGCTGCTCGTCGAAGACACGCCCGAACGGCCGAGCACGGACAAGGGGCGCATCCGCTGCGCGATCGAGGCGGACATGGCGGCGCGTGCCGCACAAGGCCTGCGCAGCGTCGTCGTGCGCGCGGGCGACTTCTACGGCGGCGGCCCGGGCAGCTGGCTCGACCTGGTGATCGCCAAGTCGCTGCGCGAGGGCAAGCTGGTCTACCCCGGGCCGCTGGACCTGCCACACGCCTGGGCCTACCTGCCCGACCTGGCGCGCTGTTTCGTCGCCCTGGCCGAACACGAAGGCTTGCCGGCCACGGCGCGATTCCACTTCCCGGGCCACACGCTCAGCGGACGCGAGCTGCTGGCAGCCATCGAGCAGGCAGCCGGGCGCGGGCCGTTGCGCCGCGCGGGCTTCCCGTGGTGGGCGCTGCGGGCGCTGGCGTGGATGGTGCCGATGTGGCGCGAGATCGTGAAGATGTCGTATCTGTGGCGCGTGCCGCATGCACTCGACGGCCGGCATCTCGCGCAGGCCATCGGTCCGCTGCCGGCGACGCCGCTCGCCGAAGCGATGCGGGCGGCGATTTTCAAACACGGCTAGGACGACCTCGATGGCGTCACGCAACCGCCACACGGTCGACATCGTGCCTCGGCAATCTCACACGTTTTTCGATTTCCGAACCGACGCACATGTCATCAACGACCTCGAACGCCAAGCTGCCCCTCATCTCGTCGCTGCGTGAACTGGAAGGCCTGCCGGATCGTCAGCGCCGGCTCCTGCTGCGCGCGGGCCTGGGCCTCTCAATGGGCGGCTCCGCGTTGCTCGCGGCCTGCGGCGGCGGCGACGACTCCAGCGACACCAGCAGCAGCACCGACGGCACTCAGAACCCAACGACAGCCAACACGGTTTCGAGCTTCGCGCTCGCGGTCTTGCCCGATACGCAGTTCTACTCGCGCTACGCCACCACCGACGAGAA
>DATEFR010000389.1:0-5307 GCA_035280545.1 Burkholderiaceae bacterium
ATTCGTGCGACGCGATCGCGATGGACACCGGCGAGGTCTGGGTGATCCGCTACGACGCGCTGCTGGCCGCCTGCGCCCGGCAGCCGGCGCTGCTGACGGCGCTGCACGAGGCGATGAGCCGCGAGATCGGCTGCGACCGCGATTCGCTGATGTCGGTGTGCACGCTGCCGGCCGATGCGCGGGTCGCCGATTTTCTGCGCTACTGGGCCGTCTCTCTGGCACGGCGCGGGCTGCGCACCGACCAGGTCACGCTGCGCATGACGCGCGCCGAGATCGGCAACTACCTGGGCATCACGCTCGAGTCGGTCAGCCGGGCGCTGTCGCGCCTGGCGCGCGACAAGGTCATCGCGTTCGTCGAGAAGAGCCGGCGCGATGTGGCGATTCCCGATGTGGAGGCGCTGACCGCGTTCGTGCAGCGCTGCCTGACGCCTGCAGCGACGCCGACGCTGCAGTGACTGCCATGGCCGCCGCGACGGCAGCGGCTGGCCATCGAAGAAATGACCTCGGCGCCGCCGCGAAGGACCCGCGGCGCGATGCCGGCGCAGACATCCTCGGAATGGCTGGATAATCCGGCCCGAATCGTGCATGGCCAGATCGCCATGCCATACAACAACAAGCCGAGCCCAACGAGGTGTGATGTTTGCCCTATCTGGTTCCGATAAGGTCGTCGCTTTCCTGGATTCGGTTGTCGCCGACAGCGGCATCCCCTGCGAGATCCGGCTGCCGTCGGGGGCCGTACGCCGCTACGGCAGCGAGCCGCCGGAATTCACGGTGAATTTCAAGAGCGATCGCAGGCTGCGCAGCAGCTTCGACGAGACGGCCTTCGCCGATGCCTATGTGCACGGCGACATCGAGATCGAGGGCGACATGGCCGCGCTGCTGCGGTTGCGGACCCGCATTCACGACAAGGTGCGGCTGGGCCCCTGGCTGCGCTTCCTGGGCAGCCTGCTGTTCAGGAGCGAAACCAACATCAACCGCCGGGCGATCGAATCGCACTACCAGTTCGGCGACGAGCTGTACCTGTCGTTCATCGACCAGCGCTACCGGTTCTACTCGCAGGGCATTTTCAAGACGCCGGACGAGCCGCTGGAGGATGCGTCCGAGCACAAGCTGGAGCAGATGTTCGAGGCCCTGCAGCTCAAGCCCGGCATGCGCCTGCTCGACATCGGCGGGGGGTGGGGCGGGGTGGCGCAATACTGCGGCAGCCGCGGGGTGCACGTGACCGAGCTGACGCTGGGCACGGACTCCTACCGCTATATCGACGACCTCATCCGCGAGCACCAGCTTCCTTGCACCGTGCTGCTGCAGGACTTCCTGACCTACACGCCCGACGAGCCGTTCGACGCCGTCGTCATCTACGGGGTGATCGAACACATCATCAACTACCGGCGATTCTCCGAGCAGGTCTGGCGATGCCTCAAGCCGGGCGGGCGGTTGTTCCTCGATGCCTCGGCCTCCATCGTCAAGTACGACGTCAGCGGCTTTGCCCGGCGTTATATCTGGGCCGGCACGCACACGTTCCTGTGTCTGCAGGATCTGATCGGCGAACTGCTCAGGGGCGGGCTGGAGGTGCTGCGCGTGCACAATGAAAGCGAGCACTACGGGCGCACGATGCACCACTGGGCACAACGGCTGGAACAGAATCGCGCGGCCATCGTCCAGCGCTGGGGCGAGCCGCTGTATCGCGCGTTCCGCCTCTACCTGTGGGGCGGCTCGCAGGCCTTCCCCGAGCTGCTGCAGGCCTATCACCTGGTGGCGCGGCGGCTCGAACAGCCGCCGCCGGTCGCGGCCGGCTGGCGGCGGCGATTGGGGTTCATAGGCCGCCAGGTGTGACGATGCCGAGCGAAGCGGGCGCCCAGCATGGCCATGTACTGGCCAGAGTCATCGAAACGATGTCGCTGGAGAGCGACTTCGAAAAGATGTGCCAGTTCGCCACGCAGGTGACGATGGAGCTGCTGGGTGCCAATCTGTCCGCGCTGGCGCTGCCTGCCGCGGACGCCGAGCATGGCCTGCGCTTTCGCTTCTTCTCCGGCTTCCCGCCCGAGATCGACACCGCCGCGCTGCCCGGCATCACGCCGGGGACCGCCGCGGCGTTCAAGAGCGGCAAGTGCGTGTACGTCGCGGACTACGCCAACTATGCGGGCGCCTTGCCCGGCTTCCTGAAAGCGGGTGTCTGCACCGGCTTTGCGGCGCCGATCCGGCTCGGCGGCGTGGTGACGGGCGTGCTCACCCTGGCGTGGACCCGGCCGGCGCAAGAGCCCGGCGAGCAGCAGACCGAGCTCGTCGAGGCCGTGCTGCGCCAGGTGGGTTTCGCCTACCAGCGCGATCAATTGCTGCGCGACCTGTCGTTGAGCCGTGCCGACGCCGTGGAAGTGCGCCAGCACCTCGAGCGCGTGCTGGCGGTCTCGCCCGTGGTCATCTACAGCGCGACGGTCGACCCGCAAGAGGTGCAGGGCACGCTGCGGCTCACCTACATCAGCGACAACATCGGCCATCTGATCGGCCACGAGAAGGCCTATTTCGCGGACGACCCCGCGCGCTGGCAGGACCTGATGCACCCCGAGGACCGGACGCAGACGCTGCTGCGCAACCACCCGGAAGCGTTTGCGCAGGGCGCGCTCGACCGCATCTACCGGGTGCGCCATGACGCGGGCCACTACCTCTGGATCCACGACAGCATGCGGCTGCTGTCGCAATCGGAAGGCGGGCGCTTCGACCTGGTCGGTGCCATCGTCGACATCACCGAGCGCAAGCTGGCCGAGTCGGAGCTGCGGCGTCACCGCGACCACCTGCAAGACCTGGTGCGCGAGCAGACGGCCGACCTGATCGCCGCGAAGGACGCCGCCGAAAGAGCCTTGCGCGAGGCCAAGCAGGCCGAGGAGCACATCCGGTTCCTGGCGCTCAACGATGCGCTGACCGGGCTGCCCAACCGCGTCCTGCTGCTGGAGCGGCTGGACCAGGCCATGCGGCTGAGCCAGCGCAGCGGGAAGAAGCTGGCCCTGATGTTCATCGACCTGGACCGCTTCAAGAACATCAACGACTCGCTGGGGCACTCCGTCGGCGACGAGCTGCTGTGCGAGGTCAGCCGAAGATTCGTCAGTTGCGTCCGCCAGTCCGACACGGTCAGCCGCCAGGGGGGCGACGAGTTCGTCATCCTGCTGGAGCAGATCGAAAGCACCGAAGCGGTGGCCAGCATCGCCAACCAGTTGCTGAGCGTCGTGGCCGAGCCCTACGTGGTCGACGACTACGAGCTCAGCGTGACCCACAGCATCGGCATCATCGTCTATCCCGACGACGCCACCGAGGTCGACGACATCATGCGCAAGGCCGACGCCGCCATGTACCGGGCCAAGGAACTGGGTCGCAACAACTACCAGTTCTATGCCCAGGACATGAGCGCCAGCGCGCTCAGTCGGCTGTCACTGGAGAACGATCTTCGGCGCGCCCTCGATCGCCAGGAATTCCGGCTGGTCTACCAACCGCAGATTTCGCTGGCGACGGGCCGGGTCGTCGGGCTCGAGGCCTTGATACGCTGGCATCACCCCGAGCGGGGCGTGCTGCACCCCAAGCAGTTCATCGCGCTGGCCGAAGAAAACGGCCAGATCGTCAGCATCGGGCTGTGGGTGCTGCGCACCGCCTGCGCACAGGCCCAGGCCTGGCGCGCGCAGGGCTTGATGTCGGGCACGATGGCGGTGAATCTGTCGGCCGTGCAGCTGCGCCGCAAGGGCTTCCCCGATGAGGTCCTGAACGCCCTGCGAGACACCGGCCTGCCGGGTCACGCGCTGATGCTGGAGCTGACCGAGAGCACGCTGATGCACGACACGGACAACACCGTCTCGGCGTTGCGCATCCTGCGCGAGCAGGGCGTCAAGCTGGCCATCGACGACTTCGGAACGCACTACTCCAGCTTGAGCTATCTGAAGCGCTTCCCGGTCGATTCGTTGAAGATCGACGGCAGCTTCATCAGCGACATCCACACCGACGCCGATGCCGCCGCGATCACGCGCGCGATCATCAGCATGGGCCACAGCCTGCGTCTGACGGTGATCGCGGAAGGCGTCGAAACCCAGGAGCAGTGCCGCTTTCTCGAACAGCTGGAATGCGACGGCGTGCAGGGCCACTACCTGGGTGTGCCGGCCTATGCCGGCGAGATGCAGGCGTTCCTGCAATTGCAGCGGGGTGCGGTCACGCTGCTGAGCCAGCGCAGGGGAATGGACTCGGGCGACGGGCTTCGCGAATAGCCGGCTTGTCGAGGCGATGGCGCTTCATACCACCCGCGAAAGCTGGATGGTGCCCCAGACCAGCACGGCCAACTGAGCCAGGTTGATGAGCAGCGCCGTGGCGTGCATTCGGCGGAACCGCTGAATCGCGGCGACGTCACGGGCCTCGATCTGGGTGCCCAGTTGCTGCATGACAGGCAAGAAGTGCCGCCGCAGGAGTGTTGCCACGACGGCGATGGCGGCCGCCCCGACGGCGAAGGCAAATCGCCCCCACAGCGCATAGCTGGCCGATGCGCCGAGCGCGGCCCAGAAGGCAGCTCGGTAGTAGACGTTGAAGAAGCTGCGGATGAACCGTGCATCCAGCGGCACGTCGTGCTGCAGGATGAGCAACGGCAACCCACCCAGCAGGAAGTAGGCGGTGGTGACGAGCAGCACCACGGTGAAGAAGAAGGCGCCGTAGATGGCGGAGGACATCGTGCTTCTCCTGGCGAGTGGACCTGCTGACGTCTTGGGCGGAGCATAACTGGCGCGCGTACAAGAGGGCACAAGGATGGATGTTCGAGAGTTTCGGATGGATGATTTCGATCGGGTTGCGGCGCTATGGAGCAGAGCAGGGCTTCTGCCCAGCCTGTCGGACGAGCGCGCCGAGATTGCAAGGAAACTCGAGCGAGATCCGGATCTCTTCATCGTCGGCGTCGATGCTCAGACGATCGTCGGCGCCGTGATGGGGGCCTACGACGGGCGGCGAGGTTGGATCTATCACCTGGCGATAGATCCCGACGTTCAGTCGCGCGGGTTTGGAGGCACGCTGCTTCGGGAGCTCGAACGGCGGCTTCGCCAGAAGGGATGCTTGAAGGTCAATCTGCTGATCGAGATGGACAACGCCAACGTCGAGGCGTTCTATCAGCGGCATGGCTACGGGCGCGACAACCTCATCTTCATGGAGAAGTGGCTCACCTGATGGGTGCGGCTCCAGCGCTGCGCGAGGCTACTTGGGTGGTAGCGAGCGAACGAACTCCAGGGCTCCGCCGATCAGCTTGTGACGCAGCGAGTCATCGCCGTAGGCGCTTGCATCCGCGCGAACCCA
>DATEFR010000390.1:0-3408 GCA_035280545.1 Burkholderiaceae bacterium
GTGATCGCGTCGCGCGCGGTGCTGGTGGGCAACGCCGCGAAGTACGGTGCGCAGTTCCTGCTCAAGCCGCCGCGCCCGCCGCATTGGGGTGGTTATCGCCTGGTGCCCGACAACTGGGAGTTCTGGCAGGGCCGCAAGTCGCGCCTGCACGACCGGCTGCGTTATCGGCTGACCGGAACGGCGTGGGTGCGCGAGCGCGTCGCGCCGTAGCGGGCCGCCACCGTTCGCACTGAGCCTGTCGAAGTACGCGCGTGACTAGCCGGCCATAGCCTTCGCCGCGATCAACGCATCGAGCCGCGCGAGAAAACGCCGGAAGTCGATCGGCTTGGTCCAGTAGTCGTCGAAACCCGCGGCCTCGGCCTGCGCGATGTCCTCGCTCATCGCGTTGGCCGACAGCGCGACCAGCGTGCTGCGCGCGGTGCGCGGCTCGGCACGCAGCCGTTTCAGCACCTCGTAGCCGTCGATGTCGGGCAGCTGCATGTCGATCAGCACGACATCGGGCTGGTCGGCCTGCGCACGCGCGACGCCCGACACGCCATCGACGCTGCAGGCCAGCTCGACATCGGGGCGCATCGCGACCAGCTCTTTCACGAGCGTCACGTTGACCGGGTTGTCTTCGATGTAGAGCACCGACAGGCGCGGCTGAGCCGGCGCCGCGGTCGGTTCGTTTGCCGCACCGGCGCGCTGCGCATCGCGCGGCTGCAGCCACAGCAGCCAGCCGCCGCCCAGCGCTACCGAGTTCCATTGCACCGGCGGCGCGGCGAGCATGCCGCTGGCCGCGGTGGCCGGCCGCTGCGCTGCGCGCAGCTGCTGTGTGACATGACGCCAGTCGGCTTCGTGCAGGCCGCTGGTCTTCGCCCATTCGAGCGCGGCCGCGTTCGCCCGCCAATGCAGGCCGGCGTCGTCGTTCCACAGTTTGATGGCTGCGCACGGAGCCGCCAGCCACAGATCATCATCCATGCGAGCCACCCCGGAGCTGTACTCGGCCAAGTCGGGTGACTCGGCTCGGCGCAGCGTTATGGCTCGAAGTGTATCGGCGATGTCGCCATGTATCGTTGGATTGTCCCGATTCGAGGCAAGGGTTGTAGGGGATTGGCCTCGAATCGGCACGACGGGATCGCCGGATCAAGCCGCTGCGCGCACCTTGCTCGCGAAGGTCTTCTTGAACTTCTCGACCTTGGGTGCGACGACGAAGGCGCAGTAGCCCTGGTTCGGGTGGTTCGCGAAGTAGTGCTGGTGGTAGTCCTCGGCACGCGAGTAGTTCGCCTCGGGCAGCAGTTCGGTCACGACGCGGCCTTTGTGCAGCTCGTTGACCTCCGCGAGCACCTCGCGCGCGGTGGCTTCCTGCGCGGCGTCGCGGAAGTAAATGCCCGAGCGGTACTGCGTGCCCACGTCGTTGCCTTGCCGGTTCAGCGTCGTCGGGTCGTGGACGACGAAGAAGATCTCGAGCACCTCGCGCAGTTTGATCTGGCTCGGGTCGAAGCTGACGCGCACGACCTCGGCATGCCCGGTGTCACCGCCGCAGACCTGCTCGTAGCTCGGGTTCGCGACTTGCCCATTGCTGTAGCCCGACTCGACGGCGGTCACGCCCTGCACACGCTCGTACACCGCCTCGACGCACCAGAAGCAGCCGCCGGCCAGGGTGATGGTTTCGATGGATGGGGTCATGATTTCTCCGTTCTATGATCGGTCGGATCCACAGACTGGAACTTACGACCATGAAAGCCGCTTTCAAGTGGAACGACGCGTTCCTGCTGGAAGACCAGCTCGGCGACGAAGAGCGTGCCGTGCGCGATGCCGCCCATGCCTACTGCCAGGAACGTCTGCAGCCGCGTGTGCTGATGGCGGCACGCCACGAGACCTTCGACCGCGCCATCATGAACGAATTCGGCGAGCTCGGCATGCTGGGCTCGACGATCGAGGGTTACGGCTGCCCCGGCGTCAACCACGTGTCGTACGGCCTGGTCGCGCGCGAGGTCGAGCGCGTCGACAGCGGCTACCGCAGCGCGATGAGCGTGCAGAGCTCGCTCGTGATGCACCCGATCCATGCGTATGGCGACGAAGCGCAGCGCCAGAAGTACCTGCCGCGGCTCGCGACCGGCGAGTGGGTCGGCTGCTTCGGGCTGACCGAGCCCAACCACGGCTCCGACCCGGCCAGCATGCTGACCCGCGCCAAGCCTGTCGACGGCGGCTACCTCGTCAAGGGCAGCAAGATGTGGATCACGAACTCGCCGATCGCCGACGTGTTCGTGGTCTGGGCCAAGCTCGAGGACCCCGACGGCAACGTCGGCGGGCAGGAGGCGATCCGCGGCTTCATCCTCGAGAAGGGCATGAAGGGCCTGTCGGCGCCGAAGATCGAAGGCAAGATGAGCCTGCGCGCGAGCATCACCGGCGAGATCGTGATGGACGACGTGTTCGTGCCGGCCGAA
The DNA here is from genome assembly GCA_035280545.1 of Burkholderiaceae bacterium. Taxonomy (GTDB): domain Bacteria; phylum Pseudomonadota; class Gammaproteobacteria; order Burkholderiales; family Burkholderiaceae_C; genus DATCSE01. The sequence goes on from DATEFR010000390.1 coordinate 2,430, forward strand.
AACCTGCTGCCGAACGTCTCCGGGCTGAAAGGCCCGTTCGGCTGCCTGAACAAGGCGCGCTACGGCATCGCGTGGGGCGCGCTGGGCGCGGCCGAGTTCTGCTGGCACGCGGCGCGCCAGTACACGCTGGACCGCACGCAGTTCGGTCGCCCACTCGCGCAGAACCAGCTGATCCAGAAGAAGCTCGCGGACATGCAGACCGAGATCACGCTGGGCCTGCAGGGCTGCCTGCGCGTCGGCCGCCTGCTCGACGAAGGCAAGGCCGCGCCCGAGATGATCTCGCTGATCAAGCGCAACAGCTGCGGCAAGGCGCTGGACATCGCGCGCATGGCGCGCGACATGCACGGCGGCAACGGGATCCACGACGAGTACCACGTGATCCGGCACATGATCAACCTCGAGACGGTCAACACCTACGAAGGGACGCATGACGTGCATGCGTTGATCCTGGGCCGGGCGCAGACAGGGCTGCAAGCGTTCTTCTGACGCCACCTCCGCCGTTGGCGATCAGTTCGTCGACAAGGTCAACTGCACCCGCGGCGTCCACTTCGCGTCCTCTTCGCCCGAGACGCGCAGCTTAGGCGCCGCGAGGAACAGCCGCTCGCTGGGCAGCCCCTTCCCGATCAGCGCGTCGCGCACCGCGATGCCGCGCTGCAGCGCGAGTTCGCGCATCGCGTCCTCGGTGACGAGCAGCCTGGTCTTCAGCAAGGCCTCCATCTCGGCCGGCGGGATGTCCTTCTGCAGCCCGAACACGTTGCGCGGCTTGTTCGGGATCTCGGTCTGCTTGTAGACCTCCTTCAACAGCCGGTTGCGCTCGTCGGCGCTCAACGCCGGCGTGACGACCGGTGCGGCGACATCCCCGCCGGCGGCGCCGCTCGCCGCGCTCGCTGGAGCGGGTGCGGGTGCGGGAGCTGCGGCCGGCGTCGCGCCGGAACGCAGCGCCTCGCGGCGCTTCTCGGCGGAAAGCCGCGCATCGATC
>DATEFR010000391.1:0-3858 GCA_035280545.1 Burkholderiaceae bacterium
CGCGGCAGCGGCCCGCCGGCCGCGAGCCGCTGTACCAGCGGCAGCACGCCGCGCGACGTGTCGTCTAGCGCGAGCGGGGTGAGCTCGCGACCGTCGGCCGACACGGTTCCAACGTGTTGCCGTCCGCCCCAGAGCCAGCAGGCCAAGCGCATCCATCGTCTCCTGGTTGCGCCCGACATCCGCGCGGCGCCGGGGATCGCCCGGAACCGCGGGTGAGACGCTATGCGTAGATTTGAGACTTGCGTCTCAAATCGGTATCGGCGCATCATACGAGCCGCGGTCCATCCATCGCAAGAGAACGGCACAGCCACGACGCCCCGGACAAACCCGCATGACCCGCCCCAAGCTCCGAGTGACGGAACCGCCCAAGCCGCCGGCGCGCGGCGTGAAGGCGGCCACTTGGAAGCTGCTGCTCGACACGGGCATGCGGCTGATCGCCGAGGACGGGCACATCCCGTCGGTCGCCGAGGTCGCGGTGCGCTCCAACGTCTCGCGGGCCACCGCCTATCGCTACTTCCCGAGCCGCAGCGCGCTCGTCACCGCGGTGATCGACACGTCGCTCGGTCCGGTGCGCCGTTTCGCCTCCGATTCGCCCGATGGGCGCGAGCGCGTGCGCGAGCTGTTCGCCGAAACGTTCCCGCGCTTCAAGGAGTTCGAGGCCCAGTTGCGGGCAGCCGCGCAGCTCACGCTGGAGCAGTGGGCGCTGGAGCGCGCCGGCCTGCTCGAGGAGGAGCCGTACCGGCGCGGCCACCGCGTGCGCATCCTCGAGCACGCGATCGCGCCGCTGGTGCCGCAGCTGCCGCCGTCGGTGCGCGACCGGCTGCACCATGCGCTGTCGGTGATCTACGGGATCGAGCCGTACATCATCCTGAAGGACATCTGGGGCCTGCCCGAGCGCGAGGTCGAGCGCGTCGCGCTGTGGATGGCCGAGGCGCTGATCGATGCGGCGCTGAACGAAGCGGCGCGGCTGCGGGCACCACCCCGCGCCAAGCGCTCGTCGAGAGCGACGAGCGCCGCCGCGACCACCGTCAAGAAGCCCGCGCACCGCAGCACGAACGGCGCGGCGCGGCGCAGCGGCCGCAACGCCCGCTGAGCGACCAACATCCCCACGGAGGCATGCATGTCCGAGCACACACCCGACTGGTACGACACGCAATACAACAACCGCGCCCGCATCCCGGAGCACCCGGCCATCCTGCAGAGCTGGGCGGACGCGTCGGCGCATGCGCTCGCGAACCTGAACGGCGCGCTGGACGTCGCGTACGGCGACGATCCGAGCGAGCGGCTCGACATCTTCCCGGCGCTGCACGGCGATGGCGCCGCGCCGGTGCTCGTCTACCTGCACGGCGGCTACTGGCGCACGCTCGACAAGCGCGACCAGACCTTCGTCGCCCCGGCGTTCGTCGAAGCCGGCGCGACCGTCGTGATCGCGAACTATGCGTTGTGCCCGGCCGTCCGCATCGAGCACATCGTGATGCAGATCGTGCGCGCGCTCGCCTGGGTGCATCGGCATATCGCCGAGTACGGCGGCGATCCGGCGCGCATCGTCGTCGCCGGGCATTCGGCCGGCGGGCATCTCGCCGCGATGGCGCTGGCGTGCGAGTGGCAGCAGGTCGCGCCGGACCTGCCGGCCGACCTGGTCAAGGCGGCGCTCGCGATCTCCGGCCTGTTCGAGCTCGAGCCGCTGCGCCATGCGCCGTTCCTCGCGCCGGACCTGAAGCTCTCGGCCGCATCGGCACGCCGCCTGAGCCCGGCGCTGATGCCGACGCCGCGCAGCGGCGGCAAGCTCGCGGCGGTGGTCGGCGGCGACGAGAGCGAGGAGTTCCTGCGCCAGAACGCGCTGATCGCGCTGGCCTGGGGGCCGGCGGTCGTCACGCATTGCGAGATCATCCCCGGGCGCGACCATCTGCGCGTGCTGCGCGAGCTGGTCGACATGGACTCGCGCGTGCACGCGATCGCGCGCGAACTGCTCGGGCTGCCGGTCACGCCGCTGGCCGAGGCGGCTTGATCCAGCGCTGGGCCCAGTCGTTCAGCGGCTTCATCGCGTCCAGGAGTTCGCGGCCGGACGCGCTGAGACGGTAACCGCCGGCGTCGTGCTCCACGATGCCGACCTCGCGCAACTCGGCCAGCCGCGTGTTCAGCAAGCCGGGCTGCGCCTGCGCCGCTTCCTGCAAGGCGCGAAAGGTCAACGGCTCGCCGCGCAGCTCCCACAGGATGCGCAAGGCACCGCGCCGACCCAGCAGGTCGAGCGCGACCATGACGGGGCGGCCGGTGCGCGAACCGCGCACGCGCTTGATCGCGGAGCTCGCGCCCTTCGCGTCTTTCGGGGAACGGGTCGTGGCCATGGTGTCGGACGGGATGCTTTGAATTTCGTAGCAACCTGGGCTACGCTACGGAAATCATAGCAACCTGGACGAGCCGCCATGACCGCCCGCATCGCGCCCGCACCGGCACCCTACCCGCCCGAGATCCAGTCCTGGCTAGCCCGCACGATGCCGCCCGGCCAGCCGCCGCTGGTGCTGTTCACGACGCTGGCACGCGACCCGCGCCTGTTCGACAAATTCTTCAGCGCCGGCCTGCTCGATCGCGGCCATTTGAGCCTGCGCCAGCGCGAGATCGTGATCCATAGAACCACCGCGCTGTGCCGCTCGGAGTACGAATGGGGCGTGCACGTCGCGATCTTCGCGGCGAAGGCCGGGTTCGATGAGGCGCAGCTGCGTTCGCTGGCATCGGGCGCGCCGGACGACGATGCGCTCTGGGCCGACGACGAGCGCACGCTGCTGCACTTGTGCGACGCGCTGCATCGCGACTGCACGGTGGACGATGCGCTGTGGGATTCGCTGAAGCTGCACTTCAGCGATGAAGCGGTGCTGGAGCTGCTGATGCTCGCCGGGTTCTATCGCACGGTCAGTTATCTGACGAATGCGCTGCGGCTGCCGGGTGAGCCGAAAGCGCGCGGTTTTCCCAACTCCCGTTCGCCCTGAGGTATCGAAGGGCTCGTGGCAGGGCTTCGATACCTCAGCCCGAGCGGGAGTTGGGAGGAGGCTTCGACAAGCTCAGCCCGAGCGGGAGTTGCGAGAGGGCTTCGATACCTCGGCCCGAACGGGGGCGGGTACCTACGCCACCACCCCTGCCCGCTCCAGCATCGCGTGCAGCAGCACATTGCACCCCGCCGTGATGTGCTCCGGCTTCGCATCCTCGATCTCGTTGTGGCTGATGCCGTCCTTGCACGGAATGAAGATCATCCCGGCCGGCGCGAGGCGTGCCATGTAGACCGCGTCGTGCCCGGCGCCGGAGACGGCCGGCATGTTCGAGTAGCCGAGCTTGGCCGCGGCGCGGCCCACGGCCTCGATGCAATCGGCGTGGAACGGCTGCGCCGGATAGGCCGACACCGGCTCGATCTGGATCGCCAGGCCGGTCTCGGCCGACAGCTTCGCCGCGACGCCGCGGATGTCGGCATCCATCGCATCGCACAGCGCATCGGTCGCGTTGCGCAGGTCGATCGAGAACTTGACCCGCCCCGGGATCACGTTGCGGCTGTTCGGGTGCACGTGCACCATGCCGACCGTGCCGCGGCCGTGCGGCGGGTGGCGGTGCGCACAGGCCACCACCTCCTGCATCAGCTTGCTCGCGACCTGCAGCGCGTCCTTGCGCAGCGCCATCGGCGTCGGGCCGGCGTGCGCTTCCATGCCGGTCACGGTGCAGTCGTACCAGCGAATGCCCAGCACGCCGGTGACCACGCCGATGGTCTTGTCGTGGTCTTCCAGCACCGGGCCCTGCTCGATGTGGGTCTCGAAGTAGCTGCCGATCGGGTGCGCGCCGGGCTCCTCGGTGCCGATGTAGCCGATGCGCTCGAGC
>DATEFR010000392.1:0-2887 GCA_035280545.1 Burkholderiaceae bacterium
CTCGCCTGGCCCGAGCCCGCGAGCGGCCCCAAGCTCGTCGACCTCGGCATGACGCTGGAGGCAGCGGTCAGCGGCCAGGGCGTCGCGCTCGCGCGCCCCAGCCTCGCGCGGCACTGGCTCGAGAGCGGCGCGCTCGTGCCGCTGTTCGCGACGATCCGCATCGAACCGGCGGCGCAGTATCGGCTGCTGCCGCATGCTGCGTCCGGCGCGGTGGCCGATGGCGCGCGCTGGCTGGTCGAGTCGAGCCGGCGCTGGGCCGACGAGGCGCTGGCGCTGGTTTCCGGCGCGCACTGAAAATCTTTCGGGCCGGGCGCGAGGCCGCGGCCTTACGATCGCGCGGCTTTGCCCTTCGCGGGCCATCACCTGGAACTGGAGACACGTCCCGCATGAGCGCGATCACCTGCATCGAAGACCTGCGCGTCCTGGCCGAGAAGCGCGTGCCGCGCATGTTCTACGACTACGCCGATTCGGGTTCGTACACCGAGAGCACCTACCGCGCGAACGAGGCCGATTTCGCGAAGATCAAGCTGCGCCAGCGCGTCGCGGTGAACATGGAGAACCGCACGCTGCGCACGCAGATGGTCGGCGTCGACAGCGCGATGCCGGTCGCGATCGCGCCGACCGGGCTGACCGGCATGCAGCACGCCGACGGCGAGATCCTGGGCGCGCTCGCGGCGAAAAAGTTCGGCATCCCGTTCACGCTGTCGACGATGAGCATCTGCTCGATCGAGGACATCGCCGCGGCGACGCGCTCGCCGTTCTGGTTCCAGCTCTACGTGATGAAGGACCGCGACTTCATCGAGCGCCTGATCGCCCGCGCACAGGCCGCGAACTGCAGCGCGCTGATGCTGACGCTGGACCTGCAGATCCTCGGCCAGCGCCACAAGGACATCAAGAACGGGTTGTCCGCGCCGCCGAAGCCGACGCTCAAGAACCTGCTGAACCTCGCGACCAAACCGCGCTGGTGCCTGGGCATGCTGGGCACGAAGCGGCGCACGTTCGGCAACATCGTCGGCCATGCGAAGGGCGTCGGCGACCTGTCGTCGCTGAGCTCGTGGACCGCCGAGCAGTTCGACCCGGCGCTGAACTGGCGCGACGTCGAGTGGATCAAGAAGCGCTGGGGCGGCAAGCTGATCCTGAAGGGGATTCTCGACGTCGAGGACGCGCGGCTGGCGGCCGACAGCGGCGCCGACGCGCTGATCGTCTCGAACCACGGCGGGCGCCAGCTCGATGGCGCGCCGTCGGCCATCGAAGCGCTGCCGGCGATCGCCGATGAAGTCGGCTCGCGCATCGAGGTCTGGATGGACGGCGGCATCCGCTCCGGGCAGGACGTGCTGAAGGCCTGCGCGCTGGGCGCGCGCGGCACGCTGATCGGGCGCTCGTTCCTCTATGGCCTGGGCGCGATGGGCGAAGCCGGCGTCACGAAGGCGCTGGAGATCATCGCGAAGGAGCTCGAGATCACGATGGCGTTCTGCGGGCATACCGACATCCGCAACGTCGACCGCAAGATCCTGTTGCCGGGCACCTACCCGGGCTGACCGGCTCGGTTTCAAACTGGGTGTGGCGCGGTGCGCCGGCGGCGTCTAAAGTGAACGCGACCCGTTCGACGACACCGCGCATGACGCTGCAGCAACTCCACGCGCTGAAGGTCTGGCACCGCCGGCACTGGCGCGACCACCCGGTCGAGAAGAACACCTGGGAAGGGGTGCTGACCGTGTGGCTGATGGGCTGGGTCGGCGCGCCGGCCGCGCTGCTGATCGGCGCCATGTGGGCCGAGCCGCTGTGCCTGGGCGCGTGGTTCCTGCCGGGCGCCTACGTGGCGCTGCGGATGCGGCTGCACCGCAGCGGGCGGTTGCGGTGCGATTGGATCACCGCGTTGCGCTGAAGTCCGCTCCCTCTCCCTCCGGGAGAGGGAGCCATGCCTCAAAGCTGCCGCGATTCGAACGTGTTGCACTGATTCACGTCGCCGCTCTGCACGCCGCGCTTGAACCAGGCCACCCGCTGCGCACTGCTGCCGTGCGTGAAGCTCTCCGGCACCACCTCGCCCCGTGATCGCCGCTGCAGCGTGTCGTCGCCGATCTGCGACGCGGCGTTCAGCGCGGTGTCGATGTCGCCGGGCTCGAGCCGCCAGCCGTTCTCCTTCTGCGACAGCGTGGCCCAGACGCCGGCGAAGCAGTCCGCCTGCAATTCCAGCCGCACGCTCAGCGCATTGGCCTGCGCCTCGCTGCTGCGCTGGCGCATCGCGTCGACCTTGTCGCTGATGCCCAGCAGGTTCTGCACATGGTGGCCAACCTCGTGGCCGATCACATAGGCCTGCGCGAACTGCCCCGGGGCGCCCAGGCGATCGCTCATCACGCGAAAGAAGCCGAGGTCGATGTAGACAATGCGATCGCCCGGGCAGTAGAACGGCCCCATTGCCGCCTGGCCCCGACCGCAGGCCGTCGGATAGCTGTCGCGGAAGACCCGCAGCTTCGGCGGCTCGTAGGTCTTGCCGGCCTGGCGGAATACGTCACCCCAGACCTGCTCGGTACTACCGAGCACCTGTCTGACGAACTTGATTTGCGGATCGTTGGCCGGCGGCGCGTGCCCGGGGGCCGGCTGCACATGGGGCTGCTGCACCGCCACCGGGCTGCCGCCTCCGCCGCTCAGCGCGCCCAGCAGGGTCAGCGGGTTGATCCCGAAGATCCAGCCGGCGATCAGCGCGATCGCGACCGTGCCCAGGCCGATGCTGCCGCCGCCGAAGCCGAAACCACCACCCCCACCACCACCGCTCGAGCCGCGCACGTCTTCGACGTTCTCGCTCTCTTCCTGGCCATCCATTCGCATCGTCTTGCTCCTTGCGGCGTCTCGCGCGCCGGTACGTCAGCGTCGATTCCGATGGTAGCGC
>DATEFR010000393.1:0-7425 GCA_035280545.1 Burkholderiaceae bacterium
TCGGCACTCGTCTCCCAGCGGCCGCCGACCTTGGTGATCAAGGCCTCGAAGGCTCGCACGATGTTGGCGCTGCCCCCCTGCACCATCGGCATGCCGACGGCCTCGAGCGTGAAGGCCACGACCTTGGCCATCAAGGCCGACAGTGCTGCGTCGGGCCCCAGGCCGCAATGCAGCACCCACGGCGCCAGCAGCGCACCGGGCAGGTCCGAACGAAAGGCTTGTTCCAGCCACGCGCGCGCCGGCGTCATCGCTTCGCCGAAGAAGCCGGCCAGCGCATGCGGACCCTGCTTCCACGCCGCGGTCGCCAGCGTCTTCGCCGTGGACAGCCGCCACAGCTCGTTGCCCAGCAGCGAGAACAGCAGCGGCGCGTGCGCGCCGATCTCGCTCAGCGCCGCGGCGAAAGCCGCGCCGTCGGCGCCCAGGCGCTGCAGGTTGCGCTCGCGCGAAGTCGAAAGCACCAGATGCCGGCCGTCGGGCAGCAGCACGCCGGTGGGCTCGTCGGTGTTGCAGTAGACGAGACCCGCACGGTGCAGGTCGTCCTTCAACGCGGCGTAGGCAGGGCCGACCAGGAACAGCGGATGAGCCGTGGACAGCGTGTCGTGGCGAAAGCCCGGCAAGGTCAACTCGTCGGTGCGGATGCAGCCTCCCAATCGGCTCTCGCGTTCCAGCACCAGGACCTTTCGGCCGTCACGGCCGAGCAGCGCCGCGCAGACGAGCGAGTTCATGCCGCTGCCGACGATCACGGCATCGATGGAGCGAGGGGAGGTGGAAGCCATGAGACCAAGCATCGGCGCCGTCGGCTCTTGCAGCTATCCGCTTTGCCGCGCTCGTTATCCAATTGCGGAAAGACTCGATTGCCGCGGCCTTCCGTCACCGGCCTTGCAGGTCGCGCACGATCCCGTGCCAATGCGTCAGCGGATCGCTGCCGGCCACGATGCACGCCAGGTGCAGCGCGACCCGCCCGCCGCGCGACGCGGCCAGGAAACACGTCAAGGACGTCACCGCGGTGCCAAGTCGTTCGGTCATCGGAGTCTCCTTCAGCGATCTGCAGCCCTAGCATCGGCGCCAGGGACGATCACGGCACTCCGCTTCCCGCACGGGCTATCCGCCCTTGGCAACAGTCAGTACGCCCCGCTGAGCAGCGCTCCGCAGCCGGGGACCTCGGCTCGCAGCTTCAGTTGCCGCAGCATCTGCCAGGTCGTGGCCACCGCGGCCGAGAGCGTGCGCACGCCGGATTCGCGCTCGACGGCTTCGATCGACGGCAGCGACTGCATCTGCACGCACGCCGAGAGCACCAGGCCATCGACGTTGGCCAGATCCAGTCGTTTGTAGATCTCGCGCAGGCGCACCGGGTCCTGCGACGCAACGGCCAGGTTGTCCGGGATCTCCAGCGCCAGATAGTCCTTCACCTCGATGCCCTCGCTCTCGATGTACTCGACGACGAGCCGCGTCAGCGGCTTCATGTACGGGCACACGATCGAGATCCGCTTCATCCTCATCGCCTGCAGGCCTTCGATCAACGCACCGGCACTGGTCACGACCGGCGCATAGCCACCGTTCTCCTCGGTGCGCGTGGTCAGCCGCGCCTGCGAGACGCGGTGATACCCCAGCCCCATGCTCATGATGGCCACGAGGCACGCGTAGCCGAGCACGTCGACCTTCGCGTCCGACAGCTCGATCGCGCAGCGGTCGCTGTCGCGGTCCATCGCCGCCAGCTCCTCCTTGACCACCTTCTTCATGCGCATGCGGCTGGAATGGAAGGTGAAGCGCTCGGGGAACGCAGACTCGCGCGCCCGCAGCATCGCGGGAATCTCGGTCTCCATCGTCGTGTTCGACGACGGCACGATCTGGCCGATGCGCAGCGGCCTCACCGGGTAGTCGAAGCTCATGCAGGGATCTCCTCGTCATCCGCGAGCAGGTCCACCTGCGCGTCGGGACTGTCGGCAAAGCTCGCCGGAGCGAGCGGGCGGCGGTTCACGCGCAGGTCGAAGACATCGAAGCGGTTGTAGTGGCCGGTGATGTCGTGCATCTGGCGCGGCTGGATGCAGCGGCCCAGGTCGATCTCAGCGTAGACGATGCCTTCGTCGTCGATCAACGGCTCGCCGAGCACACGCCCGTCCGGCCCGATCACCCCGCTGAAGGCGCTGTGCTTGCGCTCCAGCAGCGCGCGCGCCGCCGGATGGCTGGCGCCGATCGTGTCGACGATCTCTCGGGAGACCGTGGAGCACGACACCACCGTGTACAGCTTGCCCTCGAAACTGTGCGCCGAAGCACGCAGGCGGATCGCCTCGGCCATGTCGTAGTCGGCGGGCGCCACGGGCAGTGCGATGTAGCTGGCCACGTGCACTAGCTCGCCTTGCGACAGCAGCGCGAAGCGCGCGAGCGTGTTGGTGTTCTCGCCGCACGCGAGCGAGCCCAGCCTGCCGATCGATGTGTCGTGCACGCGCAGCGCGGAGGCGTCGCCCGGGGCCCAGGTCAGCTTCTCGGCCCAGGTGGGGACGAGCTTGCGGTGGCGGCCGAGCAGCCGGCCGTTCTCGTCGATCGTGACCAAGGTGTTCCAGATCGTGCCGATCCCATGGCGGCTGCGTTCGTTGACGCCCACGACCACGTGGATGCGATGGCGCGCCGCGGCTTGCGCGATCTTGCGGATCTCGGGCCCGGGAATCTCGATCGCGGATCGCGCGAGCCTCTCGAACCAGGGGCTCCCTTCGACCGGGTTCATCACCCAGCTCCAATACGGGTAGCCGGCCACGAACACCTCGGGGAAGGCCACCAAGCGAGCGCCATTGGAGGCGGCCTCGGCGATCAACGCGCAGACCTTGTCGACAGTGGCGTCGGTATCGAGGAAAACGGGCGCGGCTTGCACCGCGGCGGCCTTGAACTTGGGCAGGTTCAGCATGGCGTTCAGACCGCGACGACGGGATGGCGCAGGCTGCCGATGTGCTGGACGCGTCCTTCGATCACGTCGCCCGGCCAGACCCACTCCTGCGGATTGCGCCCGGCGCCCACGCCCTCGGGCGTGCCGCTGGCGATGACGTCGCCCGGCTCGAGCGTGATGCCGGCGCTCAGGTCGGCGATCAGCTCGTTCACCTTGAACAGCATGTGGCGCGTGTTGGAGTTCTGCTTGGTCACGCCGTTGACCGTCAGGCTCAGGTCCAGCACCTGCGGGTCCGGGATCTCGTCGGCGGTGACGATGCACGGGCCGAAGGGCGCGTAGGTGTCCTGCCCCTTGGAGTAGATCCACTGACCGGCGCGCCGGCAGTCGCGCGCGCTCATGTCGATCATCACGCTGTAGCCGAACACATGCCGCAGCGCATGGTCCACGCTCACGCGCTTGGCGGTGGTGCCGATGATCACGGCGAGCTCGATCTCCCAATCGAGCTGCTGCGTGATCTTCGCGTTGTGCTCGATCGCGTCGCCCGGGCCGATCACGGTCGTCGGCGGCTTCGAGAAGATCACCGGCTGCTTGGGCAGGTCCTTCGCCGTGTCCAGCGAGCGGCTGGACTCGGCCACGTGCTCGACATAGTTCAGGCCGATGCCGAAGATGTTCTTGCGCAGCCGCGGAATGGGCGCGAGCAGCTTGACGTTCGCCAGCGGCAGCGCGCTGCCCACGGGAAACCGGCCCTCGAAGGACTTCAGGAGCTCGGTGGTCGCACCGATCGCCTGCGGCCCCAGGTCGATGAACTCGAGCATCGTCGAGGGCAAGGACAGGCCGCGTGCCTGCGCCAGGCGGGAGAGGTCGACGACGAGATCCTGTCGTCCATCGTTGTACAAGGCGCCCAGGCGAGCGGCTTCGGCCACGTGAGCCCGGTAGGTCACAAGTTTCATGGCAAGACTCCTTCAGAGAATGAATTGGTGGCCGCCGTGCTCGGCGAAGCCTTCCTCGCGGTACAGGTGCAGCGCACGCATCACCGGCAGGTCGTTGCAGCAGAACAGGCAGGCGTCCTCGTCGTCGCTCGCGTTCGCGTGCTCGTGCCAGGCCCAGGACGGCACGCAGAAGATGTCGCGCTCCTGCCAATCGAAACGCCGGCCGTTGACCACCGACCAGCCGCGGCCCTTGGCCACCTGGTAGAGGAAGCTGCCCGTGTGGCGGTGCGCCTGCGTGCGCTCGCCGGGGCGCAGCAGTTGCATGCTGGCGCCCATCGTGGGCATCACCGGCCCCCCGGTCAGCGGGTTCACGAACGCCATCAGCGTGCCATCGAAGCGGTCGCTCATGCCGGCCGCGGCCGCACGCTGCAGCGCGTCGTAGGTGGGCGCCCATTCGTACTTGAAGAGCGGCGAATAGGGCTTGTTCCATCCGTGCCCCTGCGGCTGCAGGCCGGGCCCGCCCCAGCGCGCGCTGGAGTCGTCCACCGGGTACCCCACGGCCTGGTGCAGCTCCGGATGCACCGCGTAGAAGTTGGCCTCCATCGCGTTGACGAGCGGGATGTCCAGCATGTCCTGCCAGATGCTCTGCGTCCCGCCTTCGGCGACGCCGTGCTCGTGCCACGTGCCGTTGGGCGTCAGCACGAAGTCGCGCGCGCCCAGCGTCATCTGGTGGCCGTCGACGATGGTGTAGGCGCCGCTGCCTTCCATGATGAAGCGCATCGCGCAGGCCGCATGTGCATGCGCGGAGGCACGCTCGCCCGGCGCCATGGTCTGCAGGCCGGCGTAGATCCAGCCCACCGCGGCGGACACATCACGCCGCCCGGGATTGTTGAGGTAGACGACGCGGCGCCCCGCCTTCTCCGGTGTCACCAGCTGCACCGAGCGCAGCACGTGGCCGCGCAGGTCGCCGTAGCGCCACAGCACCGGCACGGATGCCGACTGCGGCTGCCAAGGCTCGATCCTGTTGGCCACCGTCCAGAGCGCGCCCGCCTCGAAGCGCTCCAGTTCGGCGTAGTAGGCCAGCAGCTCGGGCGAGTCCGCCACATCGGCGCGACCCGGTGTGCTCTCGCGGTACAGATCATGGGAGACAACCGCGTTCATGCAGCGGCTCCTTCGGATTGCCGGACCGGGTGGAAAGGTTCGAGCTCCCCGAACCCCAAGCGGGACAACTCCCCCTGCAGCCAGGCCGGGTTCGCGTACATCGGGCGGCCCAGCGCGCACAGGTCGGCGCGCCCCGACGCCACGATGCCGTTGACCTGGTCGCCCTCGTTGATCGCGCCGACCGCCACGGTCGGCACCTTGGCCTCGTTGCGCACGCGGTCGGCCATCGGCGTCTGGTACATGCGGCCGTAGACGGGCTTCTGTTCCGGCACGACCTCGCCGCTGGAGCAATCGATGATGTCGGCGCCGGCGTCGCGGAAGGCGCGTGCGATGGCGACGCCGTCATCCACCGTGTTGCCGCCCTCGGCCCAGTCCACGGTCGACAGGCGCACCGAGATGGGCTTGTGGGCGGGCCACGCGGCGCGCACCGCGGTGAACACCTCCAGCGGAAACCGCAAGCGGTTTCCCAGCGATCCGCCGTAGTCGTCGGCGCGCCGGTTGGCCAGCGGGGACAGGAAGCACGACAGCAGGAAGCCATGGCCGGCCTGCAGTTCCAGCCAGTCGAAGCCCGCGGCATCGGCGCGCCGCGCAGCGGCCACGAAGTCGTCACTGACCGCCTCCATGTCTGCGTGGTCCATCGCACGCGGGATCTGCGTCACGCCGCGGCGGAAGGGCAGCGCCGAAGCCGAGATCAGCGGCCAGTTGCCGTGCGGCAGCGGGTGGTCCGGCTTCTCCCACCCGCGCTGCATGGCGCCGCGGCGCCCCGCATGGCCGAGCTGCACGCCGATCTTCGCCGTGGTGGTCCGGTGGACGAAGGCGGTGATGCGGGCCATCGCCTGCGCTTGAGCATCGTTCCACAGTCCCGGGCAGCCGAGCGTCATGCGCGCGTCGGGGCAGACGGCCGTCATCTCCATCAGCACGAGCCCTGCCCCACCGAGCGCTCTCCCGCCCAGGTGCACCAAATGGAACTCGCCCGGCACACCGTCCGTCGCCGCGTACAGCATCATCGGCGAGACGACCACCCGGTTCTTCAGGGTCACGCCGCGCACGGTCCACGGCGTCAGCATCGGCAGCGGCGGGCGCTCGTCCTCGGGTGCCGGCAGCCCGCTGCGTTGCGCCAGCCAGCGCTCGTAGCCGTCGAGCCAGCGCCGATCGCGCAGGCGCAGGTTCTCGTGCGAGATCCGCTGCGAGCGGGTCAGCAAGGAGTAGGTGAACTGCTCCGGCTCCAGGTCCTCGTAGCGCGCGACGTTCTCGAACCATTCGGTGGAGTTGCGCGCCGCGTTCTGGATCTTGAGCACCTCCACGCTGCGCACCCGCTCATAGTCACCCAGCCCGGCCTTCAGGTCACCAGCGCTCGCCTTCAAGCAGCGTGCCAGCTCGATGGCATCCTCCAGCGCGAGCTTGGTCCCCGAGCCGATCGAGAAGTGCGCGGTATGCGCAGCGTCGCCCATCAGGACCACGGGGATGTCGCCGTTCCAGTGCACCCAGCGCTCGCACACCACGCGGGGGAAGCGGATCCAGATCGCCGAGCCACGCAGGTGCGTCGCGTTGGAGATCAGGCGCTCGCCTTGCAGCCACGGGTCGAAAAGCTTTTCGCAGTAGGCGATGGCCTCCTCCTGGCTCATCTTGTCCAGGCCCGCGGCGGCCCAGGTCTCGTCCGGGGTCTCGACGATGAAGGTCGACGTGCTCTCGTCGAAGCGGTAGGCGTGCGCGGCGAACCAGCCGTGCTCGGTCTTCACGAAGAGGAAGGTGAAGGCGTCGAAGAGGCGCTTCGTGCCCAGCCACACGAAACGGCATTTGCGCGTGTCGATGTCGGGACGGTAGGTTTCGGCGTAACGCGTGCGCACCGCGCTGTTGATGCCGTCGCTGGCGATCAGCAGGTCGGCGCCGTGACGACGGGCAATCTCCTGCTCGTCCGAGACATGGGTCTCGAAGACGAGCTGGACGCCGACCTCCTCACAGCGCGCCTGCAGGATGTTCAGCAGGCGCTTGCGGCCGATGCCGATGAAGCCGTGGCCGCCCGAGCGCACCGCGCGGCCCTTGAAGTTCACCTCGACGTCATCCCAGCGGTTGAACTCGCGGATGATGGTCTCGGCCGACACGGGGTCCGCGTCGCGCAGGTTCTGCAGCGTCGCGTCGGAGAACACGACGCCCCAGCCGAAGGTGTCGTAGGGCCGGTTGCGCTCGACGATCACGACCTCGTGGCTCGGGTCCTGCAGTTTCATCAGCAGGCCGAAGTACAGCCCCGCGGGGCCTCCGCCGATACAGACGATCTTCATGGTGGCTTTCCTCAAGTGGCGGGCGCGGCGATCGCCGCGCGCAGTTCATCGGGAATGGGAATGGCGGCGTGGCTGACGAGCGACGTGGTCACCACGGTCTGCATCACGTGCATCCGAAGGTCGCCGTCGCGGCCGTGGCAGGCCAGTCGCAGCGTGATGGACTTGCCTCCGAGGCGGT
>DATEFR010000394.1:0-4149 GCA_035280545.1 Burkholderiaceae bacterium
GCGATCTGGAACGGCGTGACCCTCGCCGAAAGCGACGACACGGTGGTCGTCGAAGGCAACCACTACTTTCCCGAAGCCAGCCTGAAGCGCGAGTACGTGACGTTCAGCAACCACCGCAGCTCATGCGCGTGGAAGGGTCAGGCGCACTACTACAGCCTGCTGGTGAACGGCGACATGAACGAGAACGCGGTCTGGTACTACCCCGAGCCCAGCGAGGCGGCCCGCGAGATCAAGGGGCGCGTCGCGTTCTGGAAGGGCGTCAAGGTCACGGAATAGGCGGCGGCCTTACTTGCCCGCCTTGAACGTCGTGAAGATCCGCGTCTGCACGCGCTTGATGTCCTGCGGCGCGGCATCCGGCGGGGTCATGCGCTTCTTGTCCGCGTCGCTGAGGAAGATCGTCTTGTTCTCGGCGACCTCCTTCTTGACGAACTTCAGCGACGCGGCGTTCGGGTTCGCGTAGAACACCTTGTTGGTCAGCGACGCGGCCACTTCCGGTCGCATGATGTAGTTGATCCACAGGTGCGCGTTGTTCGGATGCGGCGCGTCCTTCGGGATCGCCATCGAGTCGAAGAACAGCGTCGCGCCCCCCTTCGGGATCTGCGCCTCGATCGCCGGCGGCGCCTTCGGGTTGGCCTCGAGCGCGCGGGCGCGTGCGATGTTGATGTCGCCCGAGTAGCCCATCACCGCGCAGAGCTGGCCGCTCGCCAGGTCGTTGATGTAGCCCGACGATGAGAAGCGCGTCACGTACGGCCGCACGCTTTGCAGCATCTTCGCGGCCGCGTCGTAGTCGCTCGCGGTCTTGCTGTAGGCCGGCTTGCCGACATACAGCATCGCCACCGGCAGCACCTCGGAGGCCGAGTCGAGGAAGTTGATGCCGCAGCTCTTCAGCTTGCTCGCGTACTTCGGGTCGAAGATCAGGCTCCAGGCGTTCTCGGGCATGGGCTCGTTGCCCAGCGCGGCCTTGACCTTCGCGGTGTTGATGCCCACCGTCACGTAGCCCCACAGCCAGTCGACCAGGTACTGGTTGCCCGGATCGACCGCGGCGAGCTGCTGGAGCAGGCCCTTGTCGAGGTTGCCCCAGTTGGTCAGCTTGGACTTGTCGAGCTTCTGGAACAGGCCGCCTTCGATCTGCGTCTTGGCGAAGTGCGCGCCGGGCACGACGATGTCGTAGCCGGTCTTGCCGGCGATCAGCTTGGCGTGGAGGATCTCGTTGGCGTCGTAGTTGTCGTAGTGGACCTTGATGCCGGTTTCCTTCTCGAAGTTCGCGATCGTGTCGTCGGCGATGTAGTCGGACCAGTTGTAGATGTTCAGCACCTTCTCTTCCGCGGCGCTGGCCGTGCCGGCAGCGGCGGCGAAAGCCAGTGCCAGGGCGGATGCCGCGGCGGTCTTCTTGATCATGGTGTGCTCCGTCGGTCGGGGAAAAGCGGTCAAGGCCGCGAAGAATAAGACATCATGGAGGGGCTCCACAACTTCCAAGCAAGGACCGCTCCATGCGATTGAACGTTTCGAAGAAGGTTTCGCTGACCGCCGCGCTGTGGGCGGTGTTCGTTCTGGCTTCGCCGACCGTCGCATGGGCCCAGGGGGGCGGCACGCTGGACAAGGTCAAGTCCAGCGGCCAGATCACGCTGGCGTACCGCGAATCGTCGATCCCGTTCTCGTACCTGGACGACAAGGCACAGCCCACCGGCTTCGGCCACGAGATCTGCCTGAAGATCGTCGAGGAGGTCAAGAAGGCCACCGGGCGCGCGGATCTCAAGGTCAACCTGCAGGCGGTGACCTCGGCCAACCGCATCCCGCTTTTGGTCAACGGCACGATCGACATCGAGTGCGGCTCCACCACCAACAACAGCGAGCGCGGCAAGCAGGTGCAGTTCGCGACCAACTACTTCTACACCGGCACGCGCTTCCTGGTGAAGGCCGGCACGCAGGTCGGCAGGATCGAGGACCTGAAGGGCAAGACCATCGTCTCGACCACCGGCACGACCAACTTCAAGATCCTGCGCCAGCTCAACGAGGAGAAGAAGCTCGGGATGGAGCTGTTGGGCGCGAAGGACCACGCCGAGTCGGCGCTGATGGTCGAGAGCGGCCGGGCGGTGGCCTTCGGGATGGACGACATCCTGCTGTACGGGCTGCGCGCCTCGGCGCAGAACCCGGCCAGCCTGGCGGTGGTGGGCGAGGCGATCCAGGTCGAGCCGTACGCGATCATGCTGCGCAAGGACGACCCGGCGTTCAAGAAGCTGGTGGACGACACGCTGGCCGGGCTGATGAAGAGCGGCGAGTTCACGAAGCTGTACGCGAAGTGGTTCCTCTCGCCGATCCCGCCCAAGGGGATCAACCTGAATGCGCCCATGAGCCCGGAGCTGACAGAGAACCTGAAGGCGCTGTCGGATAAGCCGGCGACTTGAGCGCCTGGACACGGGATCGGCGTTACACTGATTCCGTGTCAATTGTCTCGGGAATCCCGCCCATGGCCAACATGACCATCGCGATCGACGACGGCCTGCTGCGTGCTGCGCGCATCAAGGCCGTGCAGCAAGGGACCAGCGTCAACGAGATCTGCCGCCAGGCGATCGAGGCGTTCGCACGTGGCGCGAGCGATGCGGACGTACGCGTGGCACGCCTGAAAGCGCTGGCAAAGAAGGTGCGCAGTTCTGGTTGTGAACCGCTGTGGCCCGGCCGCGAGGCGCTCTACGCCGATTCGGGTGCGCGTTGAGCTGCTTCTTCGATACCAACGTGCTCGTGTATGTGTTCGACCGCAACGAATCGGTCAAGCAGATGCACGCGCAGGACCTGATCGCCCAGCACATGAGCGCGCGCGACATGGTGCTGAGCACGCAGGTGCTGCAGGAGCTGTACGTCACGCTGACACGCAAGAAGCATCTAGGCCCCGCCGATGCGCTGGAAGTCGTCACGACCTTCGCGCAGGAACGCATCGTGCCGGCAACAGCAGAGCTGGTGCTGCGCGGCCTGGCGCTGGGGCAGCAGCGCAGTCTGTCCGCTTGGGACTCGCTGATCGTGCAGGCCGCGCTGGACGCCGGCTGCACGACGCTGTACTCGGAAGACTTCCAGGACGGCATGCGCTTCGACGGCGAGCTCGTGGTCGTGAACCCGTTCGTCCTGCACGCCCACGAGAACGTGGCCGCGGCACCGCGCCGTCGGCGACGCTGACTCTCCGATCTCCATGGCGCTCACCGCCGTCCACCACCGCCGGCTGCGCGAGGTCTACCGCTCGGCCGGCTGGCCGTGCCAGGATCTGCTCGAAGTCGAGCTGCTCGCGGCCGGCCTGCTCGAGCGTGTGCGTGGCGCGCTGGGGCACGAGACCTTGCGCGTCACCGATGCCGGCATCGCGGTGCTGGCGCAGACGCTGCAGCGCAACCGCGCGCGGCGCGATCTGCACGAGGCGCTGGTGGAACGCGTTGCACGCGAGATGGCGCGTGCCGGGCGCATCGCGTGGCGCGGGCTCAGCCTGCGCGCGAAAGTCCCGACCGGCGACGAGCCCGGTGCGGCCGAGCGCTGGGTGATGGCGATGCCCGATGTGTTCTCGATCCGCCACACGACCGTCGAGGCCTACCTCGAACCCATCGTGCACGAGGTCAAGGTGAACCGCAGCGACCTGCTCGGCGAGCTGCGCAACCCGGCCAAGCGCGCCGCCTACATGCAGCTGTGCGGCGAGTTCTGGTACGTGCTGCGCGAGGGCATCGCCGAGCCGGACGAGATCCCGGCCGACTGTGGTGTGATGATCGCCGCCGAGAGCCGTGACGGCGAGGCCGGCGAGCTCGATGTCGCACGCCCGGCGGCCAAGCGCCCGATGCAGATGCCGTTCGCGGTCTGGATGGCGCTGGCCCGTGCGACGCCCAGCCACACGGCGCGCGATGACGACGAGGCACAGCAGTTGCTGTGAGCCTCCGTCCGTCGCGGTTGTCCACGCCAATCGCCCTGTGCTTGCCGAGCCGGCCCGGCTTGGTTAGCCTTTCTGGTTTGACGTACACCCTACGCAGGATCCCATGAAGACCCGCTTCTTTGCCACGGCGCCACAAGCGCTCGTCGTGCTCAATCTCGTGGCGACCGCCGCACTGCTGGCCGCCTGCTCGAAGCCCGCTCCCGACACCGGCAGCACCGCCGCATCGCCACCCCAGGCCACCGCGCCGG
>DATEFR010000395.1:0-4936 GCA_035280545.1 Burkholderiaceae bacterium
GCTGTTCGTCGTGCTGCCCCGCGTCGTGCTCGCGCTGGCCTGCGCGTCCCGGACGGCCTATCGCGCGCGGCGCTTTGCGATGCCGCTGTCCGAGCCGTACTTCCAGCGGCTGGCACGGCTGCAGCGCGGCGGCGCGGCGCATCTGCAGGTCTGGCCTTATGCGTACACGCCGACGCCGCAGGCCACGCTGACCCTGCAGGCGCTGTTGGCCGAAGCGTTCGGTGCGCGTGTCGGCCTGACGATCGCGCCGACCGCCGCCTACGGCGCCGAGGACGAGACCACCTTCGCGATCGATCCGGCGACGACGCACGGCCTGGCGTTGTTCGACCTGAATGCAACGCCGGAGGCCGAGACCCACGGCCGCTTCATCGAACGCCTCGCGGCCGCGCTGCCCGGCGGTGCGGCCTTCGCGGTGCTGGTCGACGAAGCCGCGTTTCGCCAGCGCTTCGGCGCACTGGCCGAACGCATCGTGCAGCGGCAGCAGGCATGGCGCGCCTGCTGCGAGGCGATCGGCGCGGTCGCGGTGTTCGTCGATCTCGACGCCGCGGCGATGCCGGCGCGCTTCGAAGCCGATCTGCGCGCGGCGTTCGTCGCGCAGAACGCGGTGCATGTCCGGGCCGCGAGCGAGGATTGATGTCGAACGATCGCGAGCGGGGCCTGGAGGCGCGGCTGATCGCGATCGTGCGGCAGTCGCGTTGGTTCATGCAGGCGCTCGAAGCCGTGAGGGAGCTGCAGCTGCCGAGCTGGTGCATCGGTGCCGGTGCGGTACGCAACCTGGTGTGGGACGCGCTGCACGACAAGCCGCTGCCGTCGCATCTGGCCGATGTCGATGTCGCGTACTTCGATGCTGCCGACCTCTCGGCGCAACGCGACCATGAGCTGCAGGCCCGGCTCGCGCGGCGCTGCCCCGGCGTGCCATGGGAAGTCACCAACCAGGCCGGCGTTCACCTCTGGTTCGAGCGCTGCTTCGGGCATGCCGTCGCGCCGCTCGCATCGCTGGAGGCCGCCATTGCGTCGTGGCCGGAGTACGCCACTGCGGTCGGGGTCACGCTGGCCCACGATGATTCGGTCCGCGTGCTGGCTCCGCTCGGGCTCGAGGACCTGTTCGGCATCGTCGTGCGACGCAACCCGGCGCGTGTCAGCGTCCGGACGTATCGTGAGCGTGTCGCGCAGAAGCGGTATGCCGAGCGTTGGCCCCAGGTCCGAATCGTCCCTGCCGAGATCGACATGAGTGTGCAACTGTGCCCCTTCGAGCCCGAACACTACGGCGCCGCCCGCGCGTTGTGGGAGACGACCGAAGGTGTCGGCCTCAGCGAGGCGGACGCGCAGCCGGAGATCGAGAAGTTCCTCGCCCGCAACCCCGGGCTGAGCCTGGTCGCGCTGGCCGAGGGTCGCGTGGTCGGCACCATCCTCGTCGGCCACGACGGGCGGCGCGGCCTCATCCATCACCTGGCGGTGGCCGCATCGATCCGCCGCCTGGGCGTGGGTCGCCGGCTGGTCCGGCATGGCCTCGCGGCGCTCGCACAGGCGGGCATACGCAAATGCCATCTGCTGGTGTTCGCGGACAACGCGGCCGGCCGGGGTTTCTGGGCTGCGATCGGCGCGGAGCATCGCGACGCGTTGGCGATCTACTCGCTGGCGACATCCGCGCATGCCTGATTCGGTCGTCAGCCTGTCGCTGGTCTCGCACACCAACGCGGGCAAGACCACGCTGGCGCGCACGCTGCTCGGCCGCGACGTCGGGCAGGTGCGCGATGCGCCGCACGTGACCGAGTTTGCCGACGTCTACACGATGCTGGAGACGCCGCAGGGCGAGCGGCTGCAGTTGTGGGACACGCCGGGCTTCGGCGACAGCGTGCGCCTCGTGAAGCGGCTGCGCCAGTCGGCCACGCCTATCGGTTGGTTCCTGAGCGCGATCTGGGACCGTTGGCGCGACCGGCCGTTCTGGTCCAGTCAGCAGGCGTTGCGCAACGTGCGCGACGAGGCCGACGTGATGCTCTATCTGGTCAATGTGTCGGAGTCGCCGGAGGCGGCCGCGTTCGTCGCGGCCGAGATGGAGCTGCTCGCCTGGGTCGGCAAGCCGGTGATCGTGCTGCTGAACCAGCTCGGGCCGCCGCGCGACGCCGCGCTGGAGGCGGCCGACATCGCGCGCTGGCGCCGCCATCTCGCCGCGTTCGCACCGGTGCGCGATGTCTTGCCGCTGGACGCATTCGCGCGCTGCTGGGTCCAGGAGCTGACGCTGCTGCGTGCGATCGAGAACGTGCTCGCCGATGGCGAACGGCGTGCGCGCATGGGTCGGTTGCGCGCGGCCTGGCAGGCGCAGCGCCAGCGCGCCTTCGACGCCGCGATGCGTTCGATTGCGACCAGCCTCGCCCGGCTTGCGCACGCCAGCGAAACATTGCCCGATGCCGGCGGCAAGGTCGGCGCTGCGCTGCGCGCCAACCTGCGCCATGTCGGCGCCGCGATCGGTCTGGGCAAACCGGTCGAAGACACGCCCGCCGCACAGGCACAACGCGCACTCGCGCAGCGCCTGGACGACGAGGTGCGCGCGAACACGCGCGAGCTGATCGAACTGCATGGCCTCGAGGGCGAGGCGCACGAACAGATCCTGACGCGGCTCGCGACCCATTACCAGTTGCGCCTGCGGCTCGATGAAACCAAGGCCGCGGTGTGGGGCGGCATGGTCACCGGCGCGCTCGTCGGCCTGAAGGCCGATGTGCTGAGCGGTGGGCTCACGCTCGGTGGCGGGCTGCTGGCCGGCGGGCTGATCGGGGCGCTCGGCGCCGCCGGCCTCGCGCGCTGCGTGAACCTGGTGCGCGGCACCGCGCGCTCGTGGGTCGCGTGGAACGCCGAGGCGCTCGATCAGATGGTCGATGCGGCGCTGCTGCGCTATCTGGCGGTCGCGCATTTCGGACGCGGCCGCGGCGAATGGGCGCAGAGCGAATCGCCGCCGTTCTGGAAGGACGTGATCGCGCAAGCCCTCGCACCGCACCGCGAAGCGCTGAGCGCGCTGTGGGCCTCGCGCGGCGCCCGCGATGGCCGGCGCGGCGACCCGGATGACGAAGTCGACGATGGCGAGATCGGCCTGCTCGCCGCTGCGCTCGAGCCCATCGTGCACGACGCCGCGTCGGCCGCGCTGGAGCGCTTGTACGGCAACGCGGCGGATGCCGCGCTTCGGGAAAGTGCGCAGCCCGCGCCGGTCATCAGCGCGTAGGCTAGTTCGATCGCATTTACCGGCTCAGACGAATGGCCGCCGCCCGCACCATCGACTTCTACTTCGACTTCTCGTCGCCGTACTCGTACATCGCGTCCGAATGGATAGAGGCGCTGGCGGCGCGGCATGGCCGCACGGTGAACTGGTGCGCGATCCTGATCGGCGCGAGCTTCCAAGTCTCGGGGCTGAAGCCGCAGGTCGAATTCCCGCTCAAGCGCGAGTACGCGCTGCTCGATTTCGCACGCTCGGCGCGCTACGCCGGCGTGCCCTTCGTGCTGCCGTCTGCGTTCCCGATCGCGACACAGAACGCCGCGCGCCTCTACTGGTGGCTGCACGACGATGCCGGATCCGATCGCGCCCGCGACTGGGCGCGTCACGTGTTGCGCGCCTACTTCACGCGCGGCATCGACCTGAGCGATCCGGGCGCGCTCGATGCGCTGGCGGTCGCCTTCGGGCTGGAGCCCGGCCGCGCCGAGGCGGTCTATTCCGACCCCACGTGGAAGTTGCGCCTGAAGGGCGCCAACGAGGCGGCGATCGCGCATGGCGTGTTCGGCGTGCCGTACTTCGTCGTCGACGGCGAGCCGTTCTGGGGCAACGACCGGCGCGCGCAGCTCGAGCGCTGGCTGGAGAAGGGCCCGTTCTGACAGTCGCGTCTACAATGGCGCCCAATTGACGTATACGTCAATTAGCGTCCCATTGTGGTCTCATCGTGTTTTGGGTCCGCGGCCCGAACGGAGAGTCCTCCGGAAAGTCGACATGCCTGTACTCGCCTCCAAGCTGAACCCCCGCACCGAGGACTTCAAGGCCAACGCGGCGGCAATGCGCGCGCTGGTCGACGACCTGAACGCCAAGCTCGTGCAGATCGCGCAAGGCGGCGGCGAGGGGCCGCGTGCCAAGCATGTCGCGCGCGGCAAGCTGCTGCCGCGCGACCGCGTCGAGATGCTGCTGGACCCCGACACGCCGTTCCTCGAGGTCGCGCCGCTGGCGGCGCTGGACATGTACCGCAACGATGCGCCCGGCGCCGGGCTGATCGCCGGCATCGGCCGGGTCAGCGGCGTCGACTGCATGATCGTCTGCAACGACGCGACCGTGAAGGGCGGCACCTACTACCCGATGACGGTTAAGAAGCATCTGCGCGCGCAGGAGATCGCGATGCAGAACCGCCTGCCGTGCATCTACCTGGTCGACAGCGGCGGCGCGAACCTGCCGAACCAGGACGACGTGTTCCCCGACCGCGAGCACTTCGGCCGCATCTTCTTCAACCAGGCGCAGATGAGCGCGGCCGGCATCCCGCAGATCGCGGTCGTGATGGGCTCGTGCACCGCCGGCGGCGCCTACATGCCGGCGATGAGCGACGAGTCCATCATCGTCAAGAACCAGGGCACGATCTTCCTCGGCGGGCCGCCGCTCGTGAAGGCGGCGATCGGCGAGGTCGTCAGCGCCGAAGACCTGGGCGGCGGCGACGTGCACACGCGGCTCTCGGGCGTGGCCGACCACCTCGCGCAGAACGACACGCATGCGCTGGCGATCGCGCGCCAGTCGGTCGCGCACCTGAACTGGCGCAAGGCGCACGAGCAGCGGCTGATCGAGCCGCGTGCGCCGCTGTTCGATCCCCGCGAGCTGCACGGCATCATCCCGACCGACACCCGCAAGCCCTACGACGTGCACGAGATCATCGCCCGCATCGTCGACGGCTCCGAGTTCGACGAGTTCAAGGCGCGC
>DATEFR010000396.1:0-5732 GCA_035280545.1 Burkholderiaceae bacterium
TGTCGATTCAGGGCGGGCCGCCGGCGTGGCGCAACACGTCGACACGCTGAACCCCGGCGTTCCCGCCAGCACGGGGGCCGCCGATGCGGCGGTCGGTGCGCCCGCGCACGACGAGTACGTGATGCTGCGCGACAAGGTTCGCGTGATGTTCTCGTACAACGCGATCTCGCTGGCCGGGCATGCGATCGGCGCGATCGTGATCGAGCTGATCTACGCAGCGGTCGCGCCGTACGCGCTGAAGCTGGCCTGGGGCGCCGCCTTCGCGCTGCTGTGCGCGGTGCGCGTGGCGCTCGCGGTGCGGTATGCGCGCGACGAGCCGCAGACCGTCGCCGGGCTGCGCGCGCGCCGCCAGATCTGGGTCACCGGCACGCTGCTCAGCGCCGCGATGTGGGGCTGGGCCGGGTGGGCGTTCTACCCGTACGGCAACGCGCTGCAGCAGATCGTGCTGGTGCTCGTGGTCTACACGTTCTGCGTCGCCTGCATCCCGATCCTCGCGCCGCAGTTCCGCCTGTACCTCGCGTTCCTGGCGCTGATCTACGTGCCGACGATGGCGCGGGTCGCGACCCAGGCGGATGCCTGGGGCGTGCAGACCGCGATCGTGATGGCGGTCGCGATGGCGATGACCATCGTGCTGGGCCGCAACTATGCGGCAACGTTCGATGCGCTGAGCCGGCTGCAATTGCGCACCGAGGCGCTGATGGAGCAGCTGCGTGCCGAGAAGGCGGTGTCGGATGCGGCACGTCAGCAGGCCGAGATCGCGAACCGCGCGAAGACCCAGTTCTTCACCGCCGCGAGCCACGACCTGCGCCAGCCGCTGCATGCGATGGGCCTGTTCGCCGAAGCGCTGCGCCAGCGCGCGCACGAGCCGGAGGTCGCGCAGCTGGTCAACAGCATCAACGAATCGGTGGATGCGCTCGAGGGCCTGTTCTCCGAGCTGCTGGACATCAACCGCATCGACAGCGGCCGGGTCGAGGTGCATGCGGAGCACTTCGAGCTCGGCGAGATCCTGCGCAAGCTGCGCCTGCACTTCGAGCCCAGCGCGTTCGAGAAGGGGCTGGCGCTGCGGCTGCGCGGCGCTCAGCACGTGGTGCATGCGGACCCGCTGCTGGTGGAGCGCATCGCGCGCAACCTGGTCTCGAACGCGATCCGCTACACCAACGACGGCACGGTGCTGGTCAGCGCGCGCCGGCGCGGCGAGCAGGTGCTGCTGCAGGTCTGGGACACTGGCCTCGGCATCCGCGAGGAAGAGCGCGTGCGCATCTTCGAGGAGTTCTACCAGGTGCCGAACACCGACGCGGTGAGACCCGAGCAGCGAAAGGGCCTGGGGCTGGGCCTGGCGATCGTCAAGCGCCTGGCTGATCTGATGGGCGCGCCGCTCGCGGTGCGCTCCGAGCCGGGCCGCGGCACGGTGTTCACGTTGACCTTGCCGCTGGGCCGGGCGCCGCGCCTGCCGGCCGCGGCGCGACCGGGCAAGGGCCCGGTTGCGCTGACCCTGGACGGACGGCTGATGGTGATCGTCGAGGACGAGCCCGCGGTGCGCGGCGGCCTCGAGGTGCTGCTGCAGGGCTGGGGCGCGAAGGTCGTGTCGTTCGACAGCGCCGGGGCGGCCCGGCAATGGGCCGAGCAGAGCGACCCGGCGGTCGTGAAGCCCGATTTGCTGATCGTCGACTACCGATTGGAGAACGGCACGACCGGCGTCGAGGCGATCAAGGCGCTGAGGGCGCGCTTCGGTGCGAAGCTGCCGGCCATCGTCGCGACCGGCAGCACGATGAGCGGCCACGACCAGGAGGCGCAGGCCAACGACTTCCACCTGCTGATCAAGCCGGTGGTGCCGAACAAGCTGCGGGCGATGATCGCGTTCAAGCTGGGGGTCGGCCGCAGCTAGGCCGACCCCGCCGCTTCACCAGCCGATATCCTCCAGCAACTCCAGCGTCAAGTCCTTCGGCGCGGAGACCGCGATCGGCTGATTCGGCTCCGCGAACGGCTCCATCAGCAGATTCGGCGTGGCCGACGTGTCGTAGTGCGACACCGACGAGCCGCCCTGGTACGGGTTGGGCGTGAACAGGTAGACCCGATTGAGGTAGTCCGCGCCGGCCAGCTTCAGCAGGTTGTCGTACAGCACGCCGAACGGTGCGAGCACCGGCAGCGGTGCCGCCGCGACCGCGGCCTTGATCGCCGCGCCGTCGTCCTTCGAGATGCGCACCGCCGGGATCGTGATCGTGTCGTCGCTGCCCGCGAGATCGGGCGGCGGCGTACCGGCCACGCTGTCGGCGATGATCACGGCCCGGGCCCCGGCGACCTGCGCGTTCTTGACCTTGCTCGTGAACGTGCACCCGCCCCGGTCGATCACCGCGATCCGGCCGCGGAGCTTGGCTGCATCGCTCATCGCGAGCGGTGCGCACGCGGCGCCGCCGGTGGCCGGTGTCGGCAGCACCGCCAGCGGCGTCGAGATCAGCGTCTTCTTGTCGATGGGCGGTCCGAACTGCGCGGTGCCTATCATGAAGACCCGGTTCAAGCCGCCGCCGAACACGAACAGCTCGGGCGTGCCGCGGTCGAGCACGGCCGGTGCGGTCTTCGTGACCTTGTGGCCGTTCCACACCAGGTTGCGCGGCACCAGCGCGGAGGCGGCACGTTCGCCGTCGGTCATCGCGCTCCAGACCTTGTGCTGCTTCGGGTCGAGCAGGTAGTGGTCCCAGATCGACGGGAAGCCCGGGTCGCCGGCGGTTTCAGCCGGGAACTGCAGGCCGGTCTCGCCGTCGGTGAACGTCTGGAAGCCCAGCCCGTGGCCGAACTCGTGCAGCACGGTGGTCAACAGGTCGATCTGCGCCGGATCGGTGGGCTTGCCGTCGAGCCCGAGGTAGAAGCCCGAACCGTCGAGGCAGCCCGGCTGGCCCAGGTTGCCGTTGAAGAACGCGACGATGTCGGCGCTGACGAACGGGTCCGGGTTCGGCTCGAGCTGGATGCCGGCGAGCTTGTTGGCCAGTGCCGACGGGTACCACGTGCCGGTCTTCTTCGCGTTCGGGAAGTCGCGGAACACGTTGTAGGCGCCGGCCGCGCCGAGCACCGCCTGCGTCGAGGTGCAGTCCAGCGGTCCGAAGGTCGCGAGCACCTGGATGGGCACGTCGGACTTCAGCCGCTTGCCCCAGAAGTTCGCGACGAACTGGAACACGTTCTGGCGCTGCTCGCCCAGCGTCGTCGCCGGGTTGCCGCCGACCGGTGCGACCGGCGTCGGGTCGTTGAAGCCGACGCCCGGGTCGTCGATGTTGATGATCTCCAGCGTCGCCGCGCCGGCTGCCGTCATGGCGGCGAACAGCAGCGCGCCGCCCATGAAGGCGGCGCGCAAACGGGTGCCGAGCGCGCGCAGATCAGTGGTCATGGCGCTCTCCCTGCACCGCCGGGGCGCTGAACGCGGTGGCCACCGCATCGGGGCCGGTCACGCACTGCGTGGCGATCGAGCCGTCGGCAGCACGCTCGGCGACGCTGAAGGCCAGCATGCCGGGCTTGAAGCGCTGGCCGACGGCACCCAGGCGCGCCTGCGTCGGCGCGGCTTGCATGCGCTTCAGCGCAGGATGCGCCGAGATGCCGGTCAGGTCGGGTTTTGCGGCGCCGCGCAACGCGGCCTGTGGTGCGGCCGCCGCCGACGGCGCGGTCGCGAGCTCGTCGAACTCGGGCGCACGCGGGCGACGGGTGGCCGGGTCGATCACGACGCGCTGTGCGGCGATGCTGCCGGGGGCACTCGCGGTGGCTGTCGATTGGGCATGGCTCGCCGGCACGGCCGCCAGCGCGGCCAGGGCGCAGCCGACCGTGGCGGCGACGCGCACCCCGATCGCCTTGTTCTTCATTCGCACAGACATCATGAGGAGGGCTCCGCCGGGAAGTGAAGGAGCGGCCATCCTCGGGAGGCGCGTCAGGCGCGTCCACCCCCAAAGTCAGCAAAGTCGTTACGGTTTATGTACGGCTCGTACGGACTTTGTACGCATGTGTGTCCGACGTATGCATGGCGGAGCGCCAGCCTGTCGTGCGCCGACGATCAGGCCGGCGAATACGCGAGGCGCACGTAGATCGGCGCGAACGCCTCGGCCTGCGTCACTTCGAGCAGATGCTCGCGCGCCAGCTCGAGCATCGCGATGAAGGTGACGACCAGCACCTGCGGCCCGCGGCTCACGTCGAACAGGTCCTCGAACAGCGCGAACTTGCGGCCCTGCAGCGTCTTCAGCACGATGCTCATGTGCTCGCGCACGCTGAGCTGCTCGCGCGTGATGTGGTGGTGCTGGTTCAGCTTCGCGCGCTTCAGGATGTCGGCCCACGCGGCGCGCAGCTCGTCGGGCTCCACGTCGGGGAAGCGCGGCGCGAGCGACTGCTCGATCACGACCTGCGCGCGCAGGAAGTCGCGGCCGATCACCGGCAGTGCATCGAGCTTGGCGGCGGCCAGCTTCATCTGCTCGTACTCGATCAGCCGGCGCACCAGCTCGGCACGCGGATCCTCGGGCTCCTCGCCTTCGGCCGTCTTCTTCGGCGGCAGCAGCATGCGCGACTTGATCTCGATCAGCATCGCCGCCATCAGCAAATACTCGCTGGCGAGCTCGAGGTTGGTCTTGCGGATCTGCTCGACGTAGGCGAGGTACTGGCGCGTGACGCTCGCCATCGGGATGTCGAGGATGTTGAAGTTCTGCCGGCGGATCAGGTAGAGCAGCAGGTCCAGCGGCCCTTCGAACGCCTCGAGGAACACCTCGAGCGCATCGGGCGGGATGTACAGGTCGGTCGGCAGCGCGAACAGCGGCTCGCCGTACAGGCGCGCGACCGCAATGCCGTCGACTTCCACCGGCTGTGTCTCCTGCGCGGGCGGCGGCACCTCGAGGGTCGCGGCGACCTCGTCCTTCATCGTCGGAACCAGCGCGCGACCGTCAGGTCTTGGTCTGGTAGACGTACGGCGTCTGGCGTACGCGGGACTGGCGGTACTCGGCCTGCGCGTCGCGGTCGATGTGGCGATCCCACAGCAGCGAGCGGCCGGCGCGCTGCTCGGCCTCGAGCGTCGGCTTGTTGGCCTTCAGATCCTCGATGAAGGCCGTGACGTCGGATTTGTAAGGTTTCCAGAACAATGGCATGGCAGCGGGCGCGCTAGAGTTTGACGGTCGATTTTACCGGGGACCACGATGCCCGATATGCCCACCCCGCGGCGGCGCCCTGTACGCACGCAGCACTGGCTCGCCGCCGGTGCGATTGCCGTCGCGGCGGTGCTCGCCGGCTGCGACACGCAACGCATAGGCGAGCTCGAAGTCGGCGTGACCACCGAAGCCGACGTGCGTGCGAAATGGGGCGAGCCGGCGGCGGCCTACACCGATGACGACGGTACCCGCGTGCTCGAGTACCCGCGCCAGCCGGCCGGTCAGGTCAACTACATGATCGCGATCGGCGGCGACGGCAAGCTGGTCGCGCTGCGCCAGGTGCTGAAGCCTGCGAACTTCGCGAAGGTCCAGCCCGGCTGGGACAAGGCGCAGGTGCGCCGCCTGCTCGGCCGCGCCGCGAAGACCCAGGTCTACTCGCTCAAGCAGGAAGAGGTCTGGGACTGGCGCTACGCCGACGGTGCCGAGAACAAGGTGTTCTCGGTCAGCTTCGACCCGAACGGCCGCGTGACCGCGACCGCGACGACACTGGATCCGCGGGACACGGGCGAGTCCGGACGTTGATCGGGCCCTGAGGGGCCCGGTCGTGCGGCGCGCCCCCCGGCCGCG
>DATEFR010000397.1:0-2411 GCA_035280545.1 Burkholderiaceae bacterium
GCAGGCGAGCCTGGCCGCGGCCGCGCTCGCCGCGACCGAGATCGGCCGTGTGCGCCATGGCGTCGAGCAGACGGTCTCGATCGAGATGCGCCACGCCGCCCTCGAGTGCTGCACGCACTACACGCTGGATGGCCAGGCACCCCAGCTCTGGGACAAGCTGGCCGGCCTCTACCGCTGCGCCGACGGCTGGTTGCGCCTGCACACGAACTTCGCGCACCACCGCGACGGCGTGCTGCGGCTGCTCGGCCTGCCCGAAGGCGAGGCGACGCCACGCGAGGAGGTCGCCTCGGCGCTGTGCGACTGGAAAGCGCTGGCGTTCGAAACCGCGGCGACCGACGCCGGCCTGGTCGTCGCCGCATTACGCCGCTTCGACGAATGGGACACGCATCCGCAGCACGCCGCGCTCGCCGCACAGCCGCTGGTCGCGATCGAGCGCATCGGCGATGCCGCGCCGCTGGCCTGGCCGGCGCTGGCCAAGGCCCAGCGCCCGCTCGAAGGCCTGCGAGTGCTTGACCTGACGCGCATCCTCGCCGGCCCCGCCGGCACGCGCGCGCTGGCCGGCTACGGCGCCGACGTGCTGATGGTCAACGGCCCGCACTTGCCGAACATCGCCGCGATCGTCGACCTGAGTCGCGGCAAGCGCTCGGCACTGGCCGACCTGCGCAGCGCCGATGGCCGCGCCGCGCTGCTCGCTGCGCTGCGCGACGCGCACGTGTTCGTTCAGGGCTATCGGCCCGGCGCGCTGGCCGCGCTCGGCCTGGACCCCACCACGCTGGCGCGTGAACGGCCCGGGCTCGTGCAGGTCTCTCTGTCGGCGTATGGCGACAGCGGACCCTGGTGCGGCAAACGCGGCTTCGATTCGCTGGTGCAGACCGCGACCGGCTTGAACGTCGCCGAGGCCGAAGCGGCCGGCAGCGACCAGCCGCGCGCGCTGCCGATGCAGATCCTCGACATGGCCAGCGGCTACCTGCTCGCGTTCGGCGCACAGGCGGCGCTGCTGCGTCAGCGCCACGAAGGCGGCAGCTGGCATGTCAAGGTCTCGCTCGCACGCACCGCGCAGTGGCTGCGCGAGCTCGGGCGAGTCGAGCACGGCTTCAGCGCGCCGAGCGCGACGTTCGACGGGCTGCTCGAACGCTTCCCGTGCGCCTGGGGCGAGCTGATCTCGACGAGGCACGCGGCGCAGTTCTCGCGCACGCCCGCGTCCTGGCCGCTGCCCTCCGTACGGCCCGGCACCGACCCGCTCGCCTGGTAGGGCCCTGCCACCGCCACGGAAGGCCTCGCGGTCCCGCGAGCCGCACCGCACATGCAAGAATCGCGGACGATTCGCCTACCGCCGCGGTGTTGCGCGGCTTCGCACAGTGAGCCTTGTCTTTCCCCATACCTTCGTCCCCTGGTTCCGCACCGTGGCGCCGCATATCCATGCGTACCACGGCAAGACCTTCGTCGTCGGCATCGCCGGCGAGCTGATCGCGGCCGGCAAGCTCAACGCGTTCGCGCAGGACCTGTCGATCCTGCAGGCGATGGGCATCAAGATCGTGCTGGTGCACGGCTTTCGTCCGCAGGTGAACGAGCAGCTTCGCTCGAAGGGGCACGAGGCGCGCTATCACAACGGGCTGCGCATCACCGATGCCGTCGCGCTCGACTCGGCGCAGGAAGCCGCGGGCCAGCTGCGCTTCGAGATCGAGGCGGCGTTCTCGCAAGGGCTGCCGAACACGCCGATGGCCAATGCGATCGTGCGCGTGGTCTCGGGCAACTTCCTGACGGCACGGCCGGTGGGCATCGTCGACGGCGTCGACTACATGCACAGCGGCGTCGTGCGCAAGGTCGACTCGGCAGCGATCCGCCGCGCGATCGACAGCGACGCGATGGTGCTGCTGTCTCCCTTCGGCTTCTCGCCGACCGGCGAAGCGTTCAACCTGACGATGGAAGACGTCGCCACCTCGACCGCGATCGCGCTGCAGGCCGACAAGCTGCTGTTCGTCACCGAGGTGCCGGGCATCCATGAAGACCTGGCCGATGCGGAGAGCCCGATCGACACCGAGCTCGCGCTCGCCGATGCCGAGCGGCTGCTCGACACGCTGCCGCAGCCGCTGAAGCCGACCGACACCGCGTTCTACCTGCAGCACTGCGTGCGCGCCTGCCGCGGCGGCGTCGAACGCTCGCACATCCTGCCGTTCGCGATGGACGGCGCGATCCTGATGGAGGTGTTCACGCACGACGGCATCGGCACGATGGTGGTCGACGAGAAGCTCGAGAGCCTGCGCGAAGCGACGGCCGACGACATCGGCGGCGTGCTGCAGCTGATCGAGCCGTTCGAGCGCGACGGCACGCTGGTCAAGCGCAGCCGCACCGAGATCGAGCGCGACATCGGCCACTACACGGTGATCGAGCACGACGGCGTGATCTTCGGC
>DATEFR010000398.1:0-8098 GCA_035280545.1 Burkholderiaceae bacterium
TCTCCGCTTCGACCGCCTCGTGGCTGATGGGCACGCTCACGCAACCCGCACGCGCGATCGACAGGCACGCCAGCACCCAATCGACCGAGTTGGGCAGCAGGATGGCCACCGCGTCGCCCGGCTCCAGGCCACGGTCCTGGAGCTGGCCGGCCAGGGACGCGCTCAGGGCCTCGAGCTGGCCATACGTCACGGCCGCGCCGGACGTGTCCTCGAACGCCAGCTTCTGCGGCCGTGCGCTCGCATGGCGCCTCAGCAGCTCGCCGACGGGGGCGATGAGATCGGTGCGAATCATCGTCTTGCCTCCTTGCTGCGCCGGGCGTGTCGCGGCGTTCTCGGCGTGTCGCTCACACCATGCTGAAGCCGCCGCTGATGCTGATGACCTGCCCGGTGATCCAGCCGCCCGCGTCGGATGCCAGCAGCACGGTCATCGGCGCCACATCGGCCGGCTGGCCCAGCCGGCGCAGCGGATAGAGCCGGGTGAGCTTGTCGCGGTTGGCGGCGATGAACTCGGGGTCGTGGGCCGTCTCGATCAGGCCCAGCGCCAGCGCGTTGGCCGTGGTGCCGCAGCGCGTCTCGCGCGCCAGCGACTTCATCAACGCGATGTTGCCGGCTCGCGCGGCCGCGCCGATCGCCAGGCCGGACTCGCCGACACGCGACGAGTCGCCGACGATGCTGATGATGCGGCCGCTGCCTTGCTGCGCGTCCAGATGCGGCAGCGCGGCGTGGCAGCAGTTCAGCGTGCCGTACAGGCACACGTCGACCTGGCGACGCCAGTCCTCCGGTGTCGTGTCGGCAAAGCGCTTGCGGATCACGAGCCCGGCGTTGTTCACGAGTATGTTCAGGCCGCCGAACGCTTCGACGGTCTGCGCGACCATGCTCCGGACGGCCGCCATGTCGGCGATGTCGCAGCCTATCGCCAGCGCCCGCCCGCCGCTCGCACGGATCTCGGCCGCCACGGCCTCGGCGCCCGCCTTGGAGCCGTGGTAGTTCACGACCACCGCCGCGCCCTCGGCCGCCAGGCCGAGCGCGATCGCCTTGCCGACGTCGCGCGCGCCGCCGGTGACCAGCGCCACCCTCCCTTCAAGCCCCAGTTTCATGGTTCATTCCTTGGTTGATTCGAACGACGCGCCGTGGATCAGCCGGAACAGCCGTTCCGGCGTGATCGGCAGCTCCGCGATGGCGATGCCCAGCGGCGACAGCGCATCGGCGACCGCGTTGGCGATGGCCGCCGGCGAGCCTATGGTTCCGCCCTCGCCCATGCCGCGAAAACCGCCCAGCGTGTTCGGCGCGATCGTCGGCAGGTGCACCAACTCGAGCTCCGGCACCTCCGGCGCAGAAGGCACCAGGTAGTCGACGAGGCTCGCGGTCAGCAGCTGGCCGTCCGCGTCGTAGACCACTTCCTCGAGCAGGGCCGCACCGATCCCCTGCGCCAGCGCACCTCGCGTCTGGCCGGTCACGATCAGCGGATTGATGACGCGGCCGCAGTCCTCGGCGATCACGTAGCGCTGGATGTGGACCGCGTAGGTCTCGCGATCCACCTCGAGCTGCACGAGGTGCGTCGCCGAGCTGGTCGTGCCCACGACCGGGTCGTAGACCCGCGTCACGCACATCTCCTCGCGCACCTCGGCCGGCACGCGCCCCATCTGTGCGTACAGCGCCCGCGCCAGATCCCGGAAGCTCAGGCGAGCCTCGCCCAGCCGCGCGCCGATCACGCCGTCGACGATCTCCAGATCCTGCGGCACCGTATCGAGCAGATGCGCGGCGACGCGCAACATGCGCTGGCGCAGCTCCCGCGCCGCCAGGATGCCGGCACCGCCGCTGATCACGGCCGTGCGGCTGGCATAGCTGCCGGTGCCGTGAGGAACGGCAGCGCTGTTGCCGGTGACGACGCGCAGGTCCTCGATGCGCGCACCCAGCTCGTCCGCGAGCACCTGGGCCAGCGTGGTTTCGTGCCCCTGGCCGTGCGAGGCACAGCCGAACGAGGCGGTGATCGAGCCGGTCGAGTCGAGCTGGATCACGCAGGTGTCGGTCCCGGTGTTGATGGGCATGCCGGGAGATGCCGAGATGCGCGAGCCTATGCCGGAGAGCTCGGCGTAGCAGGCCGCGCCGATGCCGACCCAGCGCCCGGCCGCCCGCGCCGCGGCCTGGTCCTGCCGGGCCTGCGTGTAGCCGAAGCGCTCCTGGGCGGCAGCCAGCCCTTCGATGAAGGCCGAGCGGTCCCAGACGATGCCGGCAGGCGTCTTGTACGGGAACTCCTCCGGCCGCACGAGGTTGCGAAGCCGCATCTCGACCGGATCGAGCCCCAGCCGCGCCGCCGCCAGGTCGACGAGGCGCTCCATCACGAAGGTGGACGTGGGGCGCCCGACGCCGCGATACGGGCCGGTCGGCGACTTCGGTGTCGTGACGCCGCGAACATGGCCCTGGTAGCACGGCACGCGGTAAGGGCCCGGCATGAAGCTGATGACCTGCACCGGTTCGATCCCGGCTGTCCACGGGTAGATCGAGTAGGCCCCGACGTCGCCGATCACGTCGGCGCGCAAGCCGAGAATGTGCCCGTCGTCGTCGACCGCGAGCTCGGCCTGCACGCGCTCGTCGAAGGCCTGGCTGGTCGACAGCAGATCCTCCAGGCGGTCGCCGGTCCACTTGACTGCCCGCCCGGTCTTGCGCGCGAGCACGCAGACCAGCATTTCCTCCTGGTACAGCGACGTCTTGCCGCCGAACCCGCCGCCGACATCGGGCGCGATGACCGTCAGGCGGTTGCCGGGCATGCCGAGCAAGTCGGCCAGCGCATCGCGCACGATGCCGGGAACCTGACTGGACGTGTGCAACGTCAGCGCATCGCGACCCGGTTCGACCTCCGCCAGGTAGCAGCGACTCTCCATCGCCACCGCTGTCTTGCGATGGAAACGAAAGCGGCCGTTGACCGTGATCGGAGCCTTCGAGAAGACGGCGTCGACCTCGCCGCGCACGAACGAACGCTCGACGAGCACGTTGCTCGTCAGGCCTTCGTGCAGCCGCGGTGCATCGTCTCGCGCGGCGATCTCCGGATCGGTCGCCGCGGGGAGCGCGACGTACTCGATCTCGATGGCCTCCAGCGCGTCTTCGGCCCGATAGCGGCTGTCGGCCAGCACGGCAACGACCGGCTCGCCGACGTAGTGCACGCAGCCGTTGGCCAGCGCGGGGATAGCCGTCGGCTGGTAGCCGCTCATGCGCGAGGTCGCGACCGCCGGCTTGATGCCGTCGGCGATATCGGCCCAGGTGAACACGCCGTGCACGCCCGGCATCGCGCGCGCCGCGTCGGTGCGGATCGCGACGATGCGCGCATGCGCCTGGTCGCTGCGCCGCAGCGCCATGTGCAGCGCATGGGCCGCGGGCCTGTCGTCGACATAGCGGCCCTGGCCGGTGAGCAGCCGCGCGTCCTCGACGCGGCGCACCGGCTGGCCGACCAGCGGATGCCCGTGGCGCGCGTGGACGCCAGGGTCGGCAACACGGCCGTCGGCGGTCTCACTCATAAGCGTCCAGCCCCTTGCGCATCTCGTCCCACTGCTGTGCGTCGTGACCGAACACGACGGTCGCCCCGGATGCCTCGATGCGCCGGATCTCCTGCAGCGATGCCGAGGCGAGATCGGCATTCCACGTGTTGCGCGGCATCACGTCGGGGTCGAGGTTGGCCCGCAGGGCGACAGCGTCCGCCGCCAGCAGGAAGCTGCCGTCCCGGTCGAGGCCGACCAGTGCGCCCAGCGTCCCCTCGGTGTGGCCCGGCAGCGGCAGCAGCACGATGCGGCCGTCGCCGAACAGGTCGCGTGACGCCTCGATCGCCTCGGTGGGCATCGCGTGCTGCCAGTCGGCAGGGATGTAGCCCTTCTGCAAGGCGCCCGGCCCTTGCGCGGCTTCGAGCTCCTTGCGGTGGCAGACCAGCGTCGCGCGCTTGAAGAACTCGTTGCAGCCGCAGTGGTCGGAATGGAAGTGCGAGTTCACGACCACGTCGATGTCCATCGGCGTCATGCCCAGGCCCGACAGGCCGGCGACGACGTTGTCGTCGCGCGAACCGATGGGCACCATGGCCTTGGCCATCGCCCCCCAGCGGGCTGCCGCGTCGTCGACAGTGCTGGGATGGCAGCCGGTGTCGAACAGGACGTTGCCCTGCCGATGCTTGAGCAGCACGCAGGACACCGGGAGCTCGAGGGTCTCGCCGCGCGGCGCATCGGGCAGGTAGACGTTCTTGCGCATGCGCAGGCGGCCGCCGCTGAGCAGATGCATCCTCATGACGCGTGGCCCTCGGGCCGTGCCGGGTCGACGGCCGCATCGCGCAGCGCATCGCGCGCCGCCGCGCACACGCGGACGGCCTCGACGATGCCCTGGTAGCCGGTGCAGCGGCACAGGTTGCCGGAGAGCACTTCACGGATCTCCTCGTCGGATCGCAGCGGGCACTTCTGCAGCGCATCGGTGCAGGTGGCCAGCATCCCGGGCGTGCAGAACCCGCACTGCAAGCCGTGGTGCTCGCGAAAGGCCTCCTGCAGCGGACTCAGCGCATCGAGGCTGCCCATGCTCTCGACGGTTCGGATCTCGGCACCGTGGGCCTGCACCGCCAGCATCAGGCACGCGCGGACGCTGTCGCCGTCGACCATCACCGTGCAGGCGCCGCACACGCCGTGCTCGCAGCCGACGTGCGTGCCGGTCAGGCCCAGCGCCTGGCGCAGGAAGTCGGACAGCAGCAGGCGCGGCTCGACCGCGTGCTCCTCGACGCGCCCGTTGACGATCATCCAAACGGGGCGGCGTGCGATGGCTCGCTCACTCATGACGATCTCCGATGGCGCGCTGCCAGGCCCTGCGCAGCACGCGTTCCGTCAGCACGCCGGCGAGATGTCGCCGGAACTCCGCAGAGGCATGGAGGTCCCGCCGCGGTGCGAGCGATGCGCACGCCGCTCGCACGCATTCGGCCACGACCTCGTCGGTCAACGACTGCCCTTGCAACGCCGCCTCGGCCTCGGGGCTGCGAAGCGGCGTGTCGCTCACGCCCATCATCGCGACGCGTGCCTGCCGGATCCGGCCAACGTCCACCTCGAGCACGACGCCGACGGCGGCCAGCGCGAAGTCGCCCGAGCGCCGCGCGAACTCGTCGAAGGCCCAGCCGTTGTGGGACAGGCCGGGGAGCTCGACGCGAACCAGCAACTCGTCGTCGGCGAGTGCGCTGGTCAGCGGCCCCACGAAGAAGTCGGCGGCCGGGATCGAGCGTTCGCCCCGGATGGAGCGCGCCACGATGTTCGCGTCGAGCAGACGCGCCAGCATCGGCAGTTCGGCCGCGGGGTCGGCATGCGACAGGCTCCCGCCTATCGTGCCCCGGTTGCGAATGGCCAGATGCGCGACGTGCTTCATGGCCTCGGGGATCACGGGGAAGCGACCCGCCACGAGCGCCGAGGTCTCCAGCACGCGATGGCGTGTCAACGCGCCGATGACGAGGCCGCCGTCCGAACGTTCGCGCACGCAGTCGAGCTCCAGCAGGCGAGCGACATCGACGATCAGGGCCGGGCGCACGACGCGGAAGTTCAGCATCGGCACCAGGCTCTGCCCCCCCGCCATCACCTTGGCTTCGCCGGCATGTGCGGCCAGTGTCCGGACGGCCTCCTCCACCGTGTCCGGGCAGCAGTAGTCGAACGGCGCGGGCTTCATCGCGGCGGCTCGTTCAATGACCCTGGAAGCGCGGCGTACGCTTCTCGGCGAAAGCCGCACGGCCCTCGCGGTAGTCGGCGCTGGCGGACGCGGCCGCGATCAGTGCCTCCGCCTGTGCGAGATCGAGTGCCCCGGCGCCCATCGCCATGCCGTTGAGCAGCGTTTTCGCGCCCGCCATGCTGAGGGGTGCACTGTCGGCGAGCGAGCGGGCGAAGGCGCGGGCCTCCACCATCGGATCGGCGACGGGCGCAGCCTGCGCATGGCCAAGGACTCGCGACCACCACGACGACACCGGCGGCGGCCCCGCGGCGCCGGCCATGTAGTCGATGAAGCCTATGCGCAGGGCCTGCGCGGCATCGAAGCGCTGCGCGCCGAACAGGATCTTCTTGGCCTGCGGGAGTCCGACCAGCGACAGCAGCTTCCGCGTGGCGCGCACGCCGTAGACGATGGACAGGCGTGCCGCGGGGATGCCGAACACCGCATCGCGAGCCGCGTAGCGGAAGTCGCAGGACATCGCGAGGTGCGCGCCGCCGCCCAGGCAGTAGCCGCGCAGCACGGCGATCGTCGGCTTGCCGATGCCGCTGATCGCATCGCAGCAGGCGTCGACCGCGACCTCGTAGGCCGTGGCCTGCAAGACATCGTCGCGCACCGTCTCGAATTCGGCGATGTCGGCACCGGCGCAGAAGTCGTCGCCGGCACCGGTCAGGATCACCGCCCTCACCTGCGCGTTGCGCGCCAGCGCGGCGAACACGGCGGGAACGGCGCGCCACATCGCATAGGTCATCGCGTTGCGGTTGGCGGGCCGGTTCAGCGTGACGACGGCGATCTCGTCCGAGATCCAGACCTTGATCTGCTCGGATGCCAGCACATTCGTCGCCTCCGCCGCGATCGCAGGATCGGCGAGCTCGATGGGCGCGGATGCCGGCGCGGCCGGTGCATAGGCCGAACGGGCCTCGACCTGCTGACCGAACGATGCGAAGAAGTCGTCTGCCGACTTGCGCGCCGCGGCGTCGACCATGCGCGATCCGAGCTGGGCCAGCTTGCCGCCCACCGTCGCGTTGACCGCGTAGCGGAGCAAGGTGACCCGCGGCTCGAGCGCGTCAAGTGTGACCTCGATGTCGGCCTTCGCGAAGCCCGCGACCCCTCCCGCGCCCTCGCCGGTGAGCGTGTAGCTGCGCGGCGCGACGATGTTCGACAGCGTGACGTTGCCGGCGAAACGCGCCTTGATCGGTCCGACCTGGGACACCACGGTTGCCTTGAACGCGTTGTCCGCCATGCGCTCGAGCGCTTCGCACCCCGGGATGCTGGCCTGGAGTACCGCGGCGTCGTTCAGGGCGCTCCACACGAGCTCGCGCGAGGCTCGCAGCCGGGCTTCACCCACCATCTCCATTCGATCGTCCTCTTTCTCGGGCTTCCAGGCTTCTGGCTCAGAGTGCCTCTTCGTACAGCGCCGCGGCGTCTTGCTCGGTCAGCTCGCGGGGGTTGTTCACCAGCAACCGGGTCTGCTTCATCGCGTCGGCCGCGAGTTGCGGGACGTCATCGGCCGTGACACCGACGTCGCGCAGGCGGGCCGGCAGGCCGAGCTCACCCGCCAAGCCGGCCAGGTACCCGGCGAGGGCTTGGGCCTTCTCGTGCTCGCCGCCCGCGACGCCAGGCACGACGATGTCGCAAAGCTGTGCGTACTGAGGCGCCGCAGCCGCCAGGTTGAATCGCACCACGGGCGCCAGGACCAGCGAGTTCGACAGGCCGTGCGGCACGTGAAAGCGCGCGCCGATGGGGTAGGCCAGCGCGTGGAC
The DNA here is from genome assembly GCA_035280545.1 of Burkholderiaceae bacterium. GTDB lineage: Bacteria > Pseudomonadota > Gammaproteobacteria > Burkholderiales > Burkholderiaceae_C > DATCSE01. The sequence continues at coordinate 7,467 of DATEFR010000398.1, forward strand.
GGCCGCCACCGGTGCGTTGGCAAAAGCGATGCCGGCCAGGCACGCGCCCAGCAGCATGTCCTCCCGCGCCTGCAGGTTCGTGCCGTCGCGACAGGCTCGCTGCAGTGCTCCCGAGAGCAGCCGGAGCGCCTCGCGGGCCATGCAGTCCGAGATGGGGTTCTTCAGCCGCCGGCTCGTGTAAGCCTCGATGGCGTGAACCATCGCATCGATGCCCGTGGCCGCCGTCACGTGCGAGGGCAGACCGAGCGTGAGCTCGGCGTCGAGCAGCGCCAGATCGGGAAGCAGCAGCGGCGACACGACGCCCTTCTTTTCTCCCACCCCCGTGGTCACGATGGAGATCGGCGTCACCTCCGAGCCCGTGCCGGCGGTCGTCGGCACCAGGATCAGCGGCAGCCGCGGCCCTCGCGCCCGGTCGACACCGTAAACCTCGGCCAGCGGCTCGCCGCTGCGGGCCAGCAGCGCCGCCAGCTTGGCGGTATCCATCGAGCTCCCGCCGCCGAAGCCGATCACGCAATCGACCTGATGGGCCAGCGCCCGGCTCACGGCCTCGCCGATGACACTTTCGGGCGGATCGGCCTGCACGTCCGAGAAGACAGTGAACGCGACACCCTGGTTCATGAAGCCGGCCAACG
>DATEFR010000399.1:0-2138 GCA_035280545.1 Burkholderiaceae bacterium
GGCCGCGCCAGCGGCGATCGTGCTGCGCGCCGATCGGGTCATCGAATGAAGCGGCGCTGGAAACTCTTCCCGAAGTACGCGCTGCTGATCATCGCGCTGGTCACCGTCATGGTGCTTGCGAGCGGCGCGGTGTCGATCTACTTCTCGCACCGCGAGAACCAGAACCACCTGGTCGCGCTGCAGGACGAGAAAGCGCAGGGGGCCGCCACTCGCATCGAGCAGTACGTGCAAGGCATCGAGCACCAGCTGAGCTGGACCGCGCTGCCGCGCGTGGAGGCCGGTGGCAGCAGCGGCGATGCGCTCGAGGCGCGCCGGATCGAATACCTGAAGCTGCTGCGCCAAGCGCCGGCGATCACCGAAGTGGCGTGGATCGACGCGCGCGGCCGCGAGCAGCTGCGCGTGTCGCGCCTGGCGATGGACACGCGCGACGGCGGCGCCGATGTCTCGCAAGAGCCGAAGTTCCGCGAGGCCAGCGCGGGCCAGACGTACTACGGCCCCGTCTACTTCCGCAAGGGCACCGAGCCGTACCTGACGATCGCCCGACCGGCCGGCAGCGCAGGCGGCGTGACGGCGGCGGAGGTCAATCTCAAGTTCGTCTGGGAGGTCGTGTCGCGCATCCGGATCGGCGAGAAGGGCCTGGCCTATGTGGTCGATGCGGGCGGCACGCTGATCGCGCACCCCGACATCAGCCTGGTGCTGAAGAAGACCGACCTGCGTGCGCTGCCGCAGGTGGCCGCACTGGCCGAACCCCAAGGCAGGGCGCCCGACGGCGCGCGCGACCTGCAAGGGGAACCGGTGCTCAGCGCGTTCGCCCGCATCCCGACCCTGGGTTGGGCCGTGTTCGTCGAAGCGCCGCGCGCCGAGGCCTATGCGCCGCTGTATGCCACGTTGCAGCGCATGGGGTTGGTGCTCGTGGCGGCGTTGCTGGTCTCGGCCGCGGCGAGCTACCTGCTGGCGCGTGCGCTGGTGCGGCCGTTGCGCGCGCTGCAGGAAGGCGCGGCGCAGATCGGCGCGGGCGAGCTCGACCGGCACATCGAGGTGCGCACCGGCGACGAGCTCGAAGGCCTGGCCGAACAGTTCAACCAGATGGGCGCCGCCTTGCGGGCCTCGTACGGCGATCTCGAGCGCAAGGTCGAGGAGCGCACGGCCGAGCTGAGTCAGGCGCTCGAGCGGCAGACGGCCACCGCGCAGATCCTGCGCGTGATCAGCGCCTCGCCGACCAGCGTGCAGCCGGTGCTCGACGCGGTGGCCGAGCGCTCGGGAATGCTGTGCCACGCCGAGGGCAGCCGCGTGTGGCTGGCCGTCGACGGCGAGCTGCGGGCGATGACGAGCTATGGGCCGGCCTACGGCAATCCGGAGACCTGGTACCCGACCCTGCCGCTGCGAATCACGTCGCCGGGCGGCCGCGCCTTCATCGAGCGCCGCGCCGTGCTGGTCGAAGACGTCAGGGCGCTGATCGACACCGAGTACCCGGACGTGCGCGAGCTCCAGGCGCGCCACGGGTTCCGCACGGTGCTCGCGGTGCCGCTGCTGCGCGAAGGCGAGGCGATCGGCATCATCGGGCTGCTGCGCAACGAAGTGCGCCGCTTCACCCAGGCCGAGATCGGCCTGGTGCAGACCTTCGCCAACCAGGCGGTGATCGCGATCGAGAACGTCCGGCTGTTCAACGAGACCCGGGAGGCGCTGGAGCAGCAGACCGCGAGCGCCGAAATCCTGCAGGTGATCAGTGCCTCGGTCGCCGACACCAAGCCGGTGTTCGACAAGATCCTGGAAAGTTGCTCGAAGCTGTTCGACACGACGACTCAAGCCATCGTGCTGGTGGGCGACGACGGACAACTGCACTTGGCGGGGCAAGGCGGACAGGCGAGCGGACGACTGCAAGGCATGTATCCGCGACCGCTCGCCGGCAGTGCGAGCGAGTTGGCGATGCGCGAGCGGCGCGTGCTCCACTACCGCGATGCCCTGAGCGGCGAGGACGTGCATCCGGTGTTCAGGGAAGCTGCGCAGCACGTCGGCTTGGGGCCGTACTCGGTCGCGGTCGCGCCGATGCTGTGGGAGGACAGAGGCATTGGCGCGCTGTTCATGGTGCGCATGCCGCCCAGCGGCTTCAGCGACAAGGAACTCGCGCTGCTCAAGAC
>DATEFR010000400.1:0-3796 GCA_035280545.1 Burkholderiaceae bacterium
ACACGTTGCCGAGCGCGCCGCGCAAGGGATCCCGCCGCTGCCGCTGTCGGCCCAGCAGACCGCCGAGCTGATCGAGCTGCTGAAGGCGCCGCCGGCCGGCGAGGAAGCGGCCCTGGTGGAGCTGATCACGCACCGCGTACCGGCCGGCGTCGACGACGCGGCCAAGGTCAAGGCGAGTTACCTCGCCGCGCTCGCGCACGGCACCGAGACCTGCGCGCTGATCGACCGCAAGAAGGCCACCGAACTGCTAGGCACGATGCTCGGCGGCTACAACATCAGCCCGCTGATCAGCCTGCTCGACGACAAGGCGGTCGGCGCGACCGCCGCCGAGGCGCTGAAGAAGACGCTGCTGATGTTCGACCAGTTCCACGACGTGCAGGAGAAGGCCAAGGCCGGCAACGCGAACGCGCAGGCCGTGCTGAAGAGCTGGGCCGACGCCGAGTGGTTCACCTCGCGCCCCGAGGTGCCGAAGTCCATCACCGTCGGCATCTTCAAGGTCACGGGCGAGACCAACACCGATGACCTGTCGCCGGCACCCGATGCGTGGAGCCGCCCCGACATCCCGCTGCACGCACTCGCGATGCTGAAGAACGCGCGCCCCGGCATCACGCCCGAGGAGGACGGCAAGCGCGGCCCGATCAAGTTCATCGAGGATCTGCGTGCCAAGGGCAACCTCGTGGCCTATGTCGGCGACGTGGTTGGCACCGGCTCCTCGCGCAAGTCGGCGACCAACTCGGTGCTGTGGTGGACCGGCGAGGACATCCCGTTCGTCCCGAACAAGCGCTTCGGCGGCGTCTGCCTGGGCAGCAAGATCGCGCCGATCTTCTACAACACGATGGAAGACGCCGGCGCGCTGCCGATCGAGCTGGACGTGAGCCAGATGAACATGGGCGACGTCGTCGAGCTGCGCCCATATGAAGGCAAGGCGTTGAAGGACGGCCAGGTCATCGCCGAGTTCAAGGTCAAGAGCGACGTGCTGTTCGACGAGGTGCGCGCCGGCGGCCGCATCCCGTTGATCATCGGCCGCGGCCTGACCGCGAAGGCGCGCGAGGCGCTGGGCCTGCCGCCGTCGACGCTGTTCCGCCTGCCGGTCAGCCCGGCCGACACCGGCAAGGGCTACACGCTCGCGCAGAAGATGGTCGGCAAGGCCTGCGGCCTGCCGGTCGTCAACGGCAACCAGACCGGCGTGCGCCCCGACACCTACTGCGAGCCGCGCATGGCGAGCGTCGGCTCGCAGGACACGACCGGCCCGATGACCCGCGACGAGCTGAAGGACCTCGCCTGCCTCGGCTTCTCGGCCGACCTCGTGATGCAGTCGTTCTGCCACACCGCCGCGTACCCGAAGCCGGTGGACGTGAAGATGCACCACGAGCTGCCCGAGTTCATCAGCACGCGCGGCGGCATCAGCCTGCGCCCGGGCGATGGCGTGATCCACTCGTGGCTGAACCGCCTGCTGCTGCCCGACACGGTCGGCACCGGCGGCGACTCGCACACGCGCTTCCCGATCGGCATCAGCTTCCCGGCCGGCTCGGGGCTGGTCGCGTTCGCCGCGGCCACCGGCGTGATGCCGCTGGACATGCCCGAGAGCGTGCTGGTGCGCTTCAAGGGCACGATGCAGCCGGGCGTCACGCTGCGCGACCTCGTGAACGCGATCCCGCTGTACGCGATCAAGCAAGGCCTGCTGACCGTCGAGAAGAAGGGCAAGAAGAACATTTTCAGCGGCCGCATCCTCGAGATCGAGGGCCTGCCGGACCTGAAGGTCGAACAGGCGTTCGAGCTCAGCGATGCATCGGCCGAGCGCAGCGCCGCCGGCTGCACGGTGCACCTGAACAAGGAACCGATCATCGAGTACGTCAACAGCAACATCGCGCTGATGAAGTGGATGATCGCGAACGGTTATGCCGATGCGCGCAGCCTGCAGCGGCGCATCGCCGCGCAGCAGGCGTGGCTCGCGGACCCGCAGCTGCTGAAGGCCGATGTCGATGCCGAATACGCCGCGGTGATCGAGATCGACCTGGCCGACGTGCACGAGCCCATCGTCGCGTGCCCGAACGACCCGGACGACGTGAAGACGCTGTCCGAAGTCTCCGGCGCGGTGATCGACGAGGTGTTCATCGGCTCGTGCATGACCAACATCGGCCACTTCCGCGCCGCATCCAAGCTGCTCGAGGGCAAGCGCGACATCCCGGTCAAGCTGTGGGTCGCGCCGCCGACCAAGATGGACGCGAAGCAGCTCACCGAGGAAGGCCACTACGGCGTGCTCGGCACCGCCGGCGCGCGCATGGAGATGCCCGGCTGCAGCCTGTGCATGGGCAACCAGGCGCAGGTCAAGGAAGGCGCCACCGTGTTCTCGACCAGCACCCGCAACTTCCCGAACCGGCTGGGCAAGAACTCGAACGTCTACCTCGGCTCGGCCGAGCTTGCGGCGATCTGCTCGAAGCTCGGGCGCATCCCGTCGAAGACCGAGTACATGGAAGGCATGGGCGTGCTGAATGCAGCGAGCAGCAAGGTCTACCAGTACCTGAACTTCGACCGGATCGAGGAGTACACCGGCGCGGCGGCCTGATCTCAGCCTGGGCGCTTCGCGAGAAGCGCCCAGATGCCGGCGGCCGACAGCAGCGATCCACCCGCGAAGTTGAAGCGGCGCTGTGCCTGCGGCGATGCGAGGAAGCGCCGCGCCGACGCAGCGAACACCGTGTACATCGTCGCGCTCAGCGTCGACAGCGTGACGAAGGTCGCCGCGAGCAGCAGCATCTGGCGGCCGACCTCGGCGCCGGGGCTGATGAACTGCGGCAGGAACGCGACGAAGAACACGATGCCCTTCGGGTTCAGCGCCGTGACCAGGTAGGTGTTCGCGAAGATCCGCCAGCGCGACACCGGTGCCGGCGATGCCGCCGGTTCGCGGTCCGATGCGCCGGCCCGCAGCAGCCGCACGCCCAGGTACAGCAGGTACAACCCGCCGACCGCCTTGACCACCGTGAACCAGAACGCCGACGCTGCCAGCAGCGCACCCAGCCCCAGCAGCGACAACGCGAGCGACGTCGAATCGCCGAGCGCGATCGCGACCACCAGCGGGACGTTTGCACGCCGTCCGTTCGCGACCGAATAGCTGATCACCGCGAGCGTGGTCGGCCCGGGCATCACGAGCAGCAAGACGGATGCGGCCACGAAGGCCAGCCAGAGATCGAACGGCACGATGGGCTCCTTTGCAGAGAGAGGTCACGAAGGTGGGCTCGGCCCGAGTCTATCGGGCACCCGCCCTTCTTCCTTCACGGCGCACTGACGCGGACGATCCCGCCGCGGGTCAGCACGTACAGTGCGCCATCGTTGCCGGCGATCAGATCCACCGGCATGTCCGACACGCTGGCGAACGCATACGCCGCGTTGTTGACCCAGTCGTACCGGCCAACGTACTGGGCGACGAAGTCGGCAAAGTAGTAGCTGTCGCGATAGGCCGCGGGGAACGGACCGCTGCTCGGGTAGAACGTGCCCCCGGCGATCGCCTCGCCGGTGAAGAAGCCGCCCGGGCCCGAGCCGACCGGTGACACCGCGGTGTGCTTGTAGGCAAACAACGGCGCGGTCACGCCGCTCGCGGTGGTGGGCCCTTCCGTCGCGGGCCAGCCGTAGTCGGCGCCGGCCACGCCGAGGTCGATCTCCTCCCACGTGTTCGCGCCCACGTCGTTGATGTGGATGCGTCCGGTGCCGGGCTGCACCGCGAACGTGAACGGGTTGCGCAGCCCGCGCGCCCAGATCGCGCGATTCAATCCCGAGGTGCTCGCGTAGAACGGGTTGTCGG
>DATEFR010000401.1:0-4373 GCA_035280545.1 Burkholderiaceae bacterium
AGCGCAGGCGAATTCCGGCATCAGCACATCACCGAGCTGACGCTGCGCCTGCCGTCGCACGACCCGAGCGCCTTTGCCGAGGAGCTCGCGAAGTTGACGGACTACAGCGGCCTGGCGCTGCTGGCGCCCGACGTTCCGCAAGTGAAGCTCGCCATCAACGAACTCGTGCAGGCCGGCGTCCAGGTCGTGACGCTGTTCTCCGACGTCGCAGGGTCGATGCGCGCCGCCTTCCTCGGTACGGACAGCCGGGCGGCCGGTCGCACGGCGGGCCTGCTGCTGGGCCACGGCATGGCGGGCAGGTCCAAGGCCCGCGCCGCGCTCTTCTCGCCGCCGACGCGGTTTTCTGCGGAGATCGACCGGCGCATCGGCTACGCACAGCTCATGGAAGAACGCTTTGCGCACGTGGGCGTGCTGCGCTTCCTCGAAGTGCCGGACACCGAAGAAGAGGCCTATCGCTATGCGATGGACTGCCTCCCGCCCGCGAACTCGGCCGACGCCATCGTCTCGGCGTACAGCGTGGCCGGCGGGAGCTTCGGCATCGGACGAGCGCTTGCCAAGCGTGGTTATGTGGGCAAGGCGCTTTTTGCCGTCCACGATCTGGTCGAAGTGCATCGCTCGATGCTGGCCTCCGGCGCCGCGGACTACGTGCTGCACCAGGACGTCTACCTGTCGGTCTCTTCCGCGGCCAGGACGCTGCGTGCGCTGCAGGACGGCGTGCGCGGTGCGTTGACGACGTTCCGGAACCCGCGGGTCGAGATCGTCACGCAGGAGAACCTCGCATGACGCCGAGCTCCCTCAAAGCCACGATTCCAGTTCCAGCGCCTCGCCGAGACGCGTCACGCCCGCACTGACGTCATGAAGAAGTTCCTCAATCGACCCGACGACTTCGTCCTGGAGAGCGTGTCCGGCTTTGCCGAGTCTCACGCCCAGCTCGTCGCGATGAATCGATCGCCCCTGTACGTGCGGCGACGGACCCTCAAGCGCAAGGGCGTGGCGGTCGTCTCCGGCGGCGGGTCGGGCCACGAGCCGTTGGACATCGGCTACGTCGGCGCGGGGATGCTCGATGCGGCCTGCCCCGGCGCCGTGTTCACGGCGCCGACCCCCGGGCAGATTGCCGCGGCCGCGGCGCATGTGGCGCGGGGCGATGGCGTGGTGCTCGTCGTGAAGAACTACGTCGGAGACGTGAAGAGCTTCGAGCTGGCCCGCGACATGCTCGACATGCCGGTCAGCTGGGTGCTGGTGAACGACGACGTCGCGGGCGTCGCCCCCGACCATCCGGCAGGACGCCGCGGCGTCGCGGGCACCGTGATCGTCGAAAAGATCGTGGGTGCCGCCGCCGAGCGCGGCATGCTCCTGGACGACTGCAAGCGCGTAGGCGACAAAGCCAACCAGGCCACGGCGACGATGGGTGTGGCCCTGACGAACTGCTCGGTTCCCGGGGCTGCGGCGACCTTCGAGATCGGGGCGGAGGAAGTGGAAATGGGCGTCGGCCTGCACGGCGAACCGGGCCGCGCTCGCGTGCCGGCGATGGGTGCCAACGAGATCGCGGCGGCCTTGCTGGAGCCCATCGTCCAGGACCTCAAGATAGGCCGCGGCAGTTCGGTCTTGCTGCTCACGAATGGCCTGGGCGGCACCCCCCTCGCGGAGCTGTACCTGCTGCATGCAGCCGCACGTACGGAGTTGATGCGCCACGGCGTCGAGGTCAAACGTGCGCTGGTGGGCAACTTCGCGACCTCGCTCGAAACCGCCGGCGCGTCGCTGTCGGTCTGCGCCTTCGACGACGAACTGCTGGCGCTGTGGGATGCGCCGGTGCGTACTGCGGCGCTGCGCTGGTAGGGCTCAGCCAGCAGCTTTCAGCTGATGCACTTTCACTTGCGCATGATTCCAGGTTGATTGCTTTAATTTTCCCGCGAGGCCGCCATCGCACCCGTCGCGCGCCGCGCCAACATCGGGACCAGGCACAGCAGCCCGGCGAGGAACCAGAACGCGGCCGGCAGCCCTGCCCACTTGGAGACGAATCCCACCGCAGCGGGACCGGTCAGATACCCTGCATAGCCGGCCGTCGTGATGGCCGCGACGGCCACGGCCGCGGGCATCTCGCGCTGCGCACCGGCCCGGCGAAAGAGCACGGGCACCACGTTCGATGCCCCGAGGCCGACCAGCACGAAGCCCGTGAGAGCCAGCCCGAGGCGGCTCGCCAGGAGCAGGATGGCGAACCCGGCGATGGCGATCAGGCCGCCCCACCCCATCACGGCTCGGTCACCGAACCGGGCGGTGCACGCGTCGCCGCCAAAGCGCCCGACGGTCATCGCGACGGAGAACAAGGCGTAGCCCAGGCCGGCCTGGGCGGCCGAGGTCAGCCCGGTGTCGGCGAGGAGCAGCGCGCTCCAGTCCAGCAGCGCGCCTTCGACCAGAAAGGTCACGGCCGCCAGTGCGGCCAGCAGCAGGACAGGCCCGCGCGGCAGAGCCAGCAAATCGCCCGAGGGTGCCGGTGCGGTGGCGAGCAGGCGTGGACTTGCCAACCCCAGGCCGACCGCCATCAGCGCCGAGCTGATCAGGGCGCTCGCCAGGGGGCTGATCGACAGCGACAACAAGAAGGTCATCAGCGCGGACCCGGAGAAGCCGCCCACGCTGAACAGCGCGTGAAAGCCGGACATCAGCGGGCGCCCGGCCTCGCGCTCGACCTCGACGGCTTGAACGTTCATCGCCACGTCGAGCGACCCCAACGCGCCGCCGAAGCCGAGCAGCACCAGGGCCAGCAGCCCAGGCGCGTCCACCCACGCCAGGGCTGGCAGCAGCAGCACCAGGCCCGCTCCGCCGGCCAGGATGACGGGCTTGCAGCCGTGGCGGGCGCAAAGCGGGCCCGTGCGAAGCATGGCCACGACCGACCCGATTCCCAGGCACAGCAGCAGCAAGCCCAGCGTGCCGTCGCCGATTTGCAGTCGCTGCTTCGCAAAGGGGACCAGCGGCGCCCAGCAGGCGACACCGAAGCCGGCGACCCAGAACGCAAGACGTGTGGCCAGACGTGCGGCCGGGCTGTTGGACGATGACATGAGTATTCGCGGACAGACAGATGCAAGAGGAGCAAGGCTCGCGATCGCAAGCCCAGGCGTCAGGACGGGCGGTCGGCCTTGAGAACGGCAAACCCGGCGCGGCGCAGCGCACCGAGCGTCTTGGCGGGCGCATCGTGCTCGACGACGAGTTGATCGATCTGCTTGGCGGTCGCGACACGATGCGGCGCCTCGGCGTCGAGCTTCTCCGTCAACGCCAGGACGATGCTGGCGCGGCTGACCGACAGCAGCGCCCGCTTGAAGAGCGCATCGGCGTGATGAAGCGCGCCGACGCCGGCCTTCTGCGCGACGGCACAGGCGCCTAGGAAGGTCCGATGGATGTTCAGGGCGGCGACGGCCTGGACGGCCGACGCATCGACACACCCTCCCACCTCGGGATCCACGGTGCCGCCCACCACGATGAGCTTGAGGTCGCCACGGCGCAGCACCGCGGCGGCGATGTCGATCGAGTTCGTGGCGATCGTCAACTCGCTGTCCTCGGGCAAACACTCGGCCAACGCCAGGTTCGTGCTGCCGGTGTCCAGAAAAACGAGCTCGCCGCTGCGCACCGTGGAAGCCGCCTTTCGTGCGAGCGCCTCCTTGCGGTCGCGGGCTTCGTCGATACGCGCCAGCAAGGGCTTGCTGCCCGGGCTGATGGGCAGTGCACCGCCGTAGACCCGTCGGCAACGCCCTGCGCCGGCCAGCGCACGAAGATCGCGCCGGATCGCGTCCTCCGAGACGTCGAACTCGACGGCCAAGGCGCCTGAAACGACAGCCTCGCCGCGGGCGAGCCGCTCGGCGATCACGTCGCGGCGGGCAACGGGAATTTCGAAGGTCATGGGCCGGATGATAAACGTGCACAAACAAGAATGCAACGTGCATCATCGTGTACGCAGGAGATCTCACGCAGGAAATCTTCGTCCGGGGCCGCCGGCACTCGTCGGCGCCCCTCTCCTGCCGCCACTACTTCACGCCGGCGGCACGCGCAGTCCTCGCCAGCGGCACGATCCGCTCAACATCGTCCGCTGCCATGCCGAGAAAGAGGGGGACATGTCTACGCTCTACTCACTGGCACGCGCTGCGCTGGGCGTCGTGCTGGCCGCTTGCCTGCACGCGCCGTCGTCGGCGCAGGCCGAGCCGCCTGCCGGGCGTTGGGAACGCAGCGCCACACCCGTCTTCCGTCACGCCCGGCTGCAGAACGACATCGCCCCCACGGCGATGCTGCAGGACCGGGACGGGCTGATCTGGATCGCCTCGCAGACCGGGCTGGTCAGCTGGGACGGCTACCGTTCGCGCCAGTACATCGCCGATCCCAACGTGCCG
>DATEFR010000402.1:0-29396 GCA_035280545.1 Burkholderiaceae bacterium
CTGGGCCGACAGCGACAGCGCGACCAGCGCGCTGGCCGCGGCCAAGTACACCGAGGCGGTGCTGGGCTACGCCTTCCGGCCGGTGAGCAACGACAAGCTGAACGTGCTGCTGAAGTACACTTACCTGTACGACCTGTCGTCGCCGGGGCAGGTGGTGGCGACCGACGTGACGCAGACGACGGTCAGCACGACCGGCATCGACTACCAGCAGCGCAGCCAGGTGGCGGCGGTGGACGCCACCTACGACTTGAGCGCCCGCTGGACCATCGGCGGCAAGCTGGCCTGGCGCGTTGGTGAGCTGCGGCCCAGCCGCGACGACAGTGCGCCGTGGTTCAAGAGCAGCGCGCAGCTGGCGATCGCGCGTGTGGATTGGAAGGTCGTGCGGCAGTACGACTGGCTGCTGGAGCTGCGCACGTTGAGCGCCCACGAGTTGGGCGAGCGCAAGAGCGGCCTGCTCACCGCCGGCTACTACCACGTGAACGAGAACTTCAAGGTGGGCGTGGGCTACAACTTCACCGATTTCTCGGACGACCTGACCGACCTGAGCTATCGCAGCCGTGGAGTCTTCGTGAACATGCTGGGGAAGTTTTGAGGGGTTCAGCCCAGTGCGTGATCGGGGAGCAGAGACGATCGGGGCGCCGCTGAGGCTGAGCGAGAATGTTCGGCCCCTCTCCGACACCTTCGGGCCGCGCATGGAGCAACTGCTGCAGATTCTCGTTCTCGCCATCGTTCAGGGAGCCGCCGAGTTGCTGCCGGTGTCCAGCTCCGCGCACGTGATCGTCGCCGAGAAGCTCATGGGTCTGGACCCGACGAGCCCGCAGATGACGCTGCTGCTGGTCATGCTGCACACCGGCACCATGTTCGCCGTCATCGCCTACTTCTGGAGGTCGTGGCACGCTGCCTACTTCAGCTCGGCGCAGGCGTTTCGCATCAACGCGCTGCGGATCGGGTTGGCCACCGTGTGCACCGGTGTCGTGGGGCTGGCACTGCTGGAGCTGATCAAGCACGTGGTCGCGGGCGGCTCTTCGCAATTCGAGGTCGAGCATCTGTTTGGCAACGCCCGATTGATGGCCGCGGCGCTGGCGGCCGCCGGGGTTCTGATCATCGCGTCGTCGCGCATGGCCGCGCGCGAGGGTGAGCTGACGCTGGGCGGTGCGGCATGGATCGGCGCTGTACAGGGCCTGTGCCTGCCGTTTCGCGGCTTCTCGCGCTCGGGCGCCACGATCTCAACCGGGCTTGCGCTCGGCATCGCACGGCGGCGCGCCGAGGAGTTCAGCTTCGCGCTCGCGGTCGTCCTCACGCCGGCGGTGATCGTGAAGGAGGCGCACCGGTTGTACAAGGCGCAAACACTCGTCGCCGCCGACGCGGGTACCACCTTGTTGCAGCTCGCCGGGCCGAGCCTGCTCGGCATGTCCTTCAGCTTCCTCGCGGGCCTGCTGGCGCTGCGCTGGCTGTCGGCATGGCTGGAGCGGGGGCGTTGGCACTTCTTCGGCGGCTATTGCTTGCTCGCCTCGTTGGTCGTGCTTTGGGTGGGCTGATGGCGTGGCCTGCGGGAACGACGTCTGGGAAGCTGCGGCAGCGAGCATGGGCGAGGGGGTTAGTAGGGCCTGCGACGGACATGCTTCGGCGCATCACGGGCGGCTGAACAACAGCGTCACGTTCGTCCCGCCGAAGGCGAAAGAGTTGCTGATCGCATGCCGCAACTCGGGCGCTGATCGTCCGCTCGGCCCGATGTGATCCACGCCGGCGCACGCCGGGTCTACTGTCGTCAGGCCAGCGGTCGGCGGCACCTCGCGTCGATGCAAGGCCAGGACAGTCCAGATGGCCTCGAGCGCGCCGGCGGCGCCGAGCAGATGGCCATGGGCGGCCTTCGTGGCGCCAACCGACAGGCGGGGCGCATCCGGCCCCCAGACGTTCCGCAGGCTCTCGCATTCCACGGGGTCACCGACCTGCGTGGCGGTGCCGTGCGGATTGCAATACGTGACGTCGCACGGACGCAGCTGCGCGGACGCGAGCGCCGCATTCATCGCACGGACCTGTCCCTCGATATCGGGCTTGGTCAAGTGCCGGGCGTCGCATGTGATCCCGCTGCCCGACAGGCGCGCATAGACCTCGCGCCCTTGCGCGCGGGCATCGCGCTCGCGAGACAGCACGAGGAATGCCGCACCCTCGCCGAGGACGAGGCCGTCGCGGTCGGCGGCGAATGGGCGGCAGCTGCGCTGCGGATCTTGGTGAACGGCGGCCAGCGTGTGCATGGCCTGCCACGCCACGACGGTTCCGCGCACCAGGAGAGCTTCGACGCCGCCTGCCAAGGCGACGTCGATGTCGCCGCGCCGCAGCGCGTGCGCCGCTTCGGCGATCGCAACGGCACTGGACGCACAGGCCACCGCATACGTCAGAACGGGTCCGCGGCAGCCGGCGTGCAGCGCGACGACGGCCGCCGGCGCGTTGACCATGCCCGCGGGAACGGTAGACGGCGGAATGCGCCGGCCTTCGTACAGAGCAGCGTAGGCGTTGTCCATGGTCGCGGCGCCGGCCATGCCGGTGCCGACGTAGACGCCGACGCGGGTCGGGTCCGCCCATGATTCGATCCCGGCGTCCTGCATGGCGCGTCGCGCAGCCGCGTAGGCCATCTGGCTCGCGCGGTCGGTTCCCACCATTTGCAGCTTGGTGAGCCAGGGCGACGGATCGAATTCGACCGTCGCGGCCGGGATCGATGCGGTCCCCGGTATCGCCAGCTCGGCGATTGCACTGTCGCCGCGCATCAACCGCGCCCACGCCTGGGCGAGATCGTCGCCCAACGGGCTGATCTGACCCAGGCCGACGACGGCGATGTCGTCCTTCATCGCGTCCTCACGCGTGCGCCGGCAGCCCTTGCGACCGCAAACCGTCGACGACCGTTGCGAGCTGGGCGAGCGTGCGAATCTCGGCGAACGCCGAATCCGGCACGATCACATGCAGCTCATCGTCGATCGCGAACATCAGTTCGGCCAGCGTGAGCGAGTCGAGCTCGTAGTCGCTGAAGGCGGCGTTCTCGTCGATTGCCTCCGGCGCGATGTCGAAGTTCTTTTGGATGAGCGACTTCAGTTCGTCAATGGTCTTGGACATACCCAGGGTCTCTCTATCAGGCGGGCGCGCTCGCCGCGCCGCGCTGGCCGGCGAGCTCGGCCATGAAATCGCGTATCACGGAGACGACCTTGGCGCGATCGTCGTCGAGCGTGATCATGTGAAAACTGTTGTCCAGCACCACCGCTTCAACGAGCCCTGCCGGCGCTGCGGCAAGGGCCGCTTGCGCGCTGTGCACGGAGCAGATCTCGTCGTCGCGCGCATGCAGCACGCGTGCCGGAATCGCCAGGCCGGGCAGCAGGGAGCGCACCACGCGCGCCAGGCGTTCGCTTTCGCGGACCGCGTGCAGGCTCACCGTGGCGGGCCCCACGGGCGACACGGCAGACTCCTCGATCTGCGCGCGCATCCACTGGCGCATGCGCTCGTTCTTGACGCCGTACGGCTCGCGCTCGCGCATCGCGAAGCAGTGCGATAGGCCCAGCCCGTACGCCAGATGTCGAAGTCGATACCACCAGGGCAGTGCCCATCCATCGAGGCTCAGGGAAGGGGAGAGCATCACGAGACCACGCGCCAGCGAGGGCCGCTCCAGGACCAGTGCCGCGGCGACCAGCGCCCCCGTGCACAGCCCGCCGATGATCATCGGCCGGTGATCCGACTGCGCCTGCTGGTCCAGGGCGCGCGTAGCGCCGATCAGCCAATCGCGCCACGTGCTGTGCGCCAAGCCGTCGCTGCCATGCGTGTAGCCCGGAACCTCAAGACAGGTCAGGTCGATACCGGCGCGTCGCAGCGGATGTTTGATCAGCGCGAATTCCTGGGGTGTGCTCGCGAGGCCATGGATGAGCACGAGGCGTTGGGACATGGATGGGCGTTGCGAAATTCAACTGGGGCGATCTCACCCTCTTTTTGTTGTCGAACGTGAAGTTGCCATTATGGAAGCGCGTGAGCGATGAGGCCTTGCCCGCGGCCCAGACAAGGCTGTCGCAAAGCTGTCGCCAAGACTGTCCTTTCATCTCGTCACTGTGACGAGGTCTGTGTCGCGGCAACCATCGCGACCGTCATCTGCCGCCGCGGCAGCCGCGTGAACGAAAGCGCCGAAAGGAAGGCGCCGATGCCCAGCGAGAACGCGCCGACAAAGAGCCACGCATAGCTGGAAAACGTGTCGTAGATCAGCCCGCCCAGCACGGGCCCCAGCGCCATGCCGAGGCTGCTGGCCATCGTGGTGCCGCCGATCACCGTGCCCATCATGCGCAGCGGAAAATTCTCGCGCGCGATCACCGCGAACAGCGGCATCACGCCGGCATAGGTGAAGCCGAACAACGCCGCGACGGTGTAGAAGCTTCCCAACTGGCGTGCGACCACATAGCCCAGCACCACGATCGCCTGGGCGAGCAGCGCCAGCACCAAAACGCGGGCGGCCCCGAAGCGGTCGCCCAGCAGCCCGAACACAAGGCGGCCGCCCATGCCCGCGAGTCCTTCCAGGCTGTAGATCGACACGGCCGCCATCAGCGGAATGCCGCACGTGACGGCGTAGCTCACCGTGTGAAAGATCGGTCCCGAGTGGGTGGCGCAGCTCAGAAAGCTCGTCAGCACCAGGATCAGGAACGGCGCAGAGCGCAGGGCTTGCCCCGCGGAGATGGCCGGCGCATGTGCTGCACCAGGTGCCGCTGCAGCGTGGGCCGGTGCGAGCGCCGGAGGCCGGCGCACCAGCAAGGCCACGGGCACCATGATGCTCGCCACTGCCGCCGCGATGATCTGCAGCGAGGTGCGCCAGTCGTGGGTCTGCACCAGCCATGCGGCCAGCGGCGACATGGTCATCGGCGCCATGCCCATGCCGGCCGACACCAGCGACACCGCCAGGCTGCGCCGCGTGTCGAACCACCCGGTGACGCACGCCATCATCGGCGCAAAGATCGCCGCCGCGCTGAAGCCGACGACCGCGCCGAACAACATCTGGAACGCGACGAGCGATGTCGCCAGGCTGGCCAGCGCGAGACCGGCGGCGAGCAGCAGCGAACCGGCCAGCACCACGATGCGTGGGCCGATGCGGTCGGAGAGGGTGCCCCAGGCGATGCTGCCGAGCGCGAGCGCCACGAAAGCGAGCGTCATCGCGGTGGAGATCCCCGTGGTGGTCCACCCCGTGTCCTGCGCGATAGGCCGCAGGAACACCGGCAGCGAGAACAGGCCGCCGATCGCCACGCAGCCCAGCGTTCCGCCCGCGGCCACGATGATCCAACGGTATTGCGTGCGCAACGTGTTCGTCCAAGAAGGCATGGTTCTGTCCTTGGTTGGTTCGGTGTGATCTGAAGGTCAGGCTAACGCCGCCCCGCTCGACAGCGTGAGCAACAAAAGTGGCGTGATTGCCTGCTCAGGGCTTGCAGCCGAAGTCCGGCCCGTCGAGCTGGCGCACCTCGCACTCGACGTCCCACTCCGTGCCGTGCACCATGAGGAAACGCCGCGTCAGGTCGACGGCCTCCGCCTTCGACTGCGCTTCGAGGATCGCGTAGCCGCCGATCACCTCCTTGGACTCGGTGAACGGGCCATCCACCACCGCGAGCCTGCCGCCGCGGTGCAGCCGTACGCGCACGCCTTCGGCGCTAGGCCGCAGCCCGGCGGTGCTCACCAGCTGCCCGGTGCGGGTGAGCTCCTCGATCAGGCGGCCCATGTCGGCCATCAGCTGTTCGCTGGGCACTTGGCCGGTGGTTTCGTCGATGCGGATCATCGAAAGGAATCGCATGGTCAGGTCTCCTGCGTCGTGGCGCGGCAGGACGATTCCGCCGCTTCATCCCCACGACGAACGAAGAACGGCCGGATCGACAACCCGATGCAAAAAGTTGTGTCGATCGCCTCGCGCGTCTCGTCGGACTGGTTGCAGGACGTCCCGCGTTGATGCACCATGCGTCCCGCAGTCATGTCGCTGCGCCACGAAAGGAGGTGATCCATTGAAGCTCTACGCAAATTTCGCGTCCACGCAGACGCCGAGGTGGATCGGGTCGGCACGGCTCCTTTTCGGAACAGACCGGTGACCATCACTGCCATAGGTTGACGCTTCGACGCGCCTGAAACGGGCGCAGAAGTGATGCGATACAGGGCTCCGACGGAGCCCTGTTTTTTTCTCCGCTTTGAGCGCCACCCCGGCTGCGCGCAAACCTATCGCGCATAAACAAAGCAGTAATGCTGCGTTCACAGCCGCTGTACCGACGACTATGGTTCGCGAACTCGCGCGCTGATGACCGGCGCGCGCGGATCAGGCAACGAACCACGCGATCGGTACATCATGAATTCCACGCTCCGGGTGGCGATCGCCACCATTGCGCTGCTGACGGCCACGCTGACGAATGCACTCGCGCAAACCACATCCGCGTCTGGCACGACGACCATCCGCATCGGGGTCGCGACGGGCGGGGTCGGCGCGCCGCCGCGCACCGGCAGTTCGACGATCGGCCTCGTCAACGCGCAGGGCCTGCTCGAGAAGGAGTTCGAGAAGGACGGCCTGAAGGTCGAGTGGATCTTCTTCAAGGGCGCCGGCCCGGCGGTCAACGAAGCGCTGGTCAACCACCAGCTCGACTTCGCGTGGCAGGGCGACCTGCCGTCCATCGTGCACCGAGCCAACGGTGTGAAGACCAGGATCATCGTCGCGAGCGGCGTCCGCAACGGCCTGTACCTGGGCGTTCCGCCGGACTCGGCGATCACCAAGCTGGAGGACCTCAAGGGCAAGCGCGTCGCGGTGTTCAAGGGCACCAACCTGCACCTCGCGGCGGTGCGCGCGCTGGCGGCCAAGGGCATCAAGGAGGGCGACCTCAAGCTGATCAACCTCGACACCGCCGGCGCGCAGGCCGCGCTGGCCACCAAGGACATCGATGCCGCGTTCGGCTACGTCGAGCTATTTCGGCTGCGCGAGCGGGGCGCCGCAAAGATCGTCTGGTCGGCGACGCAGGACTCGTACCGCTACACGCGCCAGACCGTGCTGCTGGTGGCCGACGAATACGCCAACCAGCACCCGCAGATCGTGCAGCGCGTCGTCACCACCGTCGTGAAGACGGCGCGCGCCTATTCCGACGAGCAGCAGCGCGGCGAGCTGTTCGCGCAGTGGGGCAAGGCCGAGTACCCCGAGAACATCTGGCGCGAGGACTTCATCGGCCAGCCGCTGCGCGTGCGCCTGTCGCCGCTGCTCGACCCGTTCCTGGTCGCCCGCTACAAGGATGCGGCGAACGAGTCGTTCGCCCTGAAGCTGACTCGCACGAAGCCCGAGATCGATTCGTGGTTCGACCGCCGCTACCTGAACGCAGCGCTGAAGGAGCTCAAGCTCGAAGGCTACTGGCCCGAATACGATGCCAACGGCGATCTGGCCGGCAGCAAGGTCGCGGCGCGATGATGGCGGCGCCTCGGAGCGTGACGGCCATGGAGCGCAGACTGACCCTTCCGCTGGATGCCGTGCCCGCGCCGCGCGATGTCGGCACGGCCCCGGGCGCAACGGCGTGGCGCGAGCTGCTGCGCGGCCTGGCCGCCCGCGCTGCGTGGCGCGACAAGCTGCTCGCCTGGCCGGTGCCGCTCGCGGTGCTGTTGTGGTGGTGGGTCGCCTCGCGCCTCGAATGGATCGCGCCGCAGGTGCTGCCGTCGCCGGAGGCGGTCGCGCTCACGTTCAAGGACTCGTTGCTCAGCGGCGAGCTGTGGGCCAACCTCCAGATCAGTCTGCTGCGCGTGCTCGCGGGCTTCGGCGCCGGCCTCGCTGGCGGGCTGCTGCTGGGCCTTGCGATGGGCTTGTCGGCGACGTTCAAGGACTACGTCTACCCGATCTTCAAAGCGTTCGCGCAGGTGCCGGTGCTGGGTTGGCTGCCGCTGCTGATGCTGCTGGTGGGCATCGACGAGGCGCTGAAGATCATCCTGATCGCGAAGGCGGCGCTGGTGCCGGTGGCGCTGAACACCTGCAAGGGCATCCAGGGCGTGCCCACTCGACTCATCGAGGTCGCGCGAGTGCTGAAGTTCACGCGCTGGCAGCTGCTGAGCCGCGTCGTGTTCCCCGCCGCGCTCGCGCCGATCTGGAGCGGCGTGCGCTACGGGCTCACGCACGCGTGGCTGACACTGGTGGTCGTGGAGCTGCTGGCCTCGAGCGAAGGGTTGGGCTTCATGATCGTCTACGGGCGGCAGTTGTTTCAGCTCGACGTGGTGCTGGCCGCGGTGGCGGCGGTCGGTATGGTGGGTTATGCGCTGGACAAGCTGCTCGCGCTGACCGAGGTCCGGTTGCTGCGCTGGCGCAGGGAGGCGTTCTGATGGCGGCGGCTCTGCGCGATGGCCACGTCGTGCCGAAGGCGCTGCGCGGCTGGGTGCTGCCGCTCGCGCTGGTCGCGCTGTGGTGGGCCGCGACGCGCTTGGGCTGGTCGACCTCGCCGCTGCTGGTGCCGCCGGAGAAAGTCTGGGGCACCGCGGTCGAGCAGATCGCGAGCGGCACGTTGTTCGCGGCGCTGGCCGCGAGCGTGTGGCGCGACCTCGCCGGCTTCGCGATCGGCGCGAGCGGCGGGCTGATGTTCGGCGCGCTGCTCGGCGCCTCGCGGCTCGCCGAGAAACTGTTCGGGCCGAGCTTCCACACGCTGAAGCAGATCTCGCTGTTCGCGTGGATCCCGCTGCTGTCGGTGTGGTTCGGGCTGGGCGATGCGGCCAAGGTCGCGTTTCTGTCGCTGGCGGCGTTCTTCCCGGTGGTGCTCAACACGTTCGAGGGCATCCGCGGCGTGCCGGCCGATCTGCTGGAGGTCGCGCGCGTGCTGCGCTTCACCCGTGCACAGACCTGGCGCCGGGTGATCCTGCCGGCGGCATCGCCATCGCTGTTCGCCGGCATCCACCTCGGCCTGATCTACGCGTGGCTCGCGACGCTGGGCGGCGAGTACCTGCTGGTCTCGGGGCAGGGCATAGGCAACACGATGATCGACGGCCGCGAGCATTTCTGGATGGACCTGGTGCTGTTCGGCGTGATCGTCGTCGGCCTGGTCGGCTGCACGCTGAACTTCCTGGCGAGTCGGCTCGAGGCCCGGGCGCTCGCGTGGCGCGGGCGCTCGGTCGCGCAGTTCTGACTTGCGCACACCGAATCACACGACGACGAGAGAGCACCCCAATGGCCCACGCCGGCACGCTGCAGATCGCGAACCTGAGCAAGCAGTACATCGTGAAGGGCGAGCCCCTGCCGGTGCTCGACGACATCACGCTGACGATCGCGCCCGGCGAGTTCGTCAGCATCGTCGGCACCAGCGGCTGCGGCAAGTCCACGCTGCTGCGGCTGATCGTCGGGCTCGAGGCCGACTATCGGGGCGAGGTGCGGCTCGACGGCCAGCGCATCGTCGGCACCAGCCTGGACCGCGGCATCGTCTTCCAGGAGCACCGCCTGTTCCCGTGGCTCACGGTCGAGCAGAACATCGCGCTGGGACTGCTGAACGCCGAGCTGGGCGAGGCCGAGAAGGTCCGCTCGGTGCGTGAGCACATCGCGCTGGTGGGGCTGGGCGGCTTCGAGGCCGCGTATCCGCATCAGCTCTCGGGCGGCATGTCGCAGCGTGTCGCGATCGCCCGCGCGCTGGTCAACCGGCCCGAGGTGCTGCTGCTGGACGAGCCGTTCGGCGCGCTGGACGCGCTGACCCGCGCGCACCTGCAGCAGGAGCTGCACCGCATCTGGCGGGCCGAGGGGATCACGATGATCCTGGTCACGCACGATGTCGAGGAGGCGGTGTTCCTCGGCGAGAAGGTCATCGTGATGGAGCCGCGCCCGGGGCGCATCCGCCGCATCGTGCCGGTGGACCTGCCGTACCCGCGCGACCGCCTGGTCGCGCCGTTCTCCCGCATCAAGGAAGACGTGCTCGCCCAGTTTGCGGCAGCACCGCGCGAGAACCCGGAGCTCGATTGGGTGGACAGCGAGAAGCTGTATCGGCTGAAGCTCGGTGCGGCATTTCGCAACCGTCTGCCGCCGGCTGTGGACTGACGCGGCGGGCCGCACGCAGCCGGCGTCCACGCTGTTCGACGGCCTGTACAGCGAGCGCAACCCGTACAAGGTCGAGCTCGAGGCCCGCTATCGCGCGCTCGCGACCAGACTGCGCGAAAGCCAGTGCTTCGACTGCCACGTGCCGAGCAACCCGAACGGCCTGAAGCGCCTGGTGCTGCTGCAAACGCCGGCGCATGCGGCCGGCGAGATCGAACGCATCCTCAAGAGCGTGCGCGAAGACCGCATGCCGCGTGACGAGACCGGCATCGAGAGCCCGTTGCCCGCCGCGCAGAAGGAGGCGCTGCTGACGCTGGGCGCCGCGTTCGAGCGCAGCGTGATCCAGGCCCGCGAATGGGAAGAAGCTCAGCGGAAATGATTGGTTCACAGCCCGTGCGTGCCGCGCAAGACTGCGCAGCCTCATGAGCTCACATCATCCTGAACCGCTGATCCGCCTCGAGCAGGTCGCGAAGACCTACACCCTGCCCGACGGCCGTCACCTCGCCGCGGTGCGGCCGACCTCGCTGGACGTCGCGAGCGGCGACATCTTCGGCCTCGTCGGCAAGAGCGGCGCCGGCAAGTCCACGCTGCTGCGCCTGATCAACCTGCTGGAGCGGCCCGACCAGGGCCGCGTCCGGGTCGCCGGCCGCGAGCTCACCGCGCTCTCGAAGCGCGAGCTGCGCGAGGCGCGTGCCGGCATCGGCATGATCTTCCAGCAGTTCAACCTGCTGGGGAACGCGAGCGTGTTCGACAACGTCGCGTTCCCGCTGCGCATCCATTCCGGTCCGCACGGACAGCACAGCCGCGCACAGATCGAGTCACGCGTGCACGAATGCCTGGCGCTGGTGGGCATCGCGGACAAGGCGGCCAGCCACCCGGCGCAGCTCTCCGGCGGTCAGAAGCAACGCGTCGCGATCGCGCGCGCACTCGCCAGCGCGCCGGCCGTGCTGCTGTGCGACGAGCCCACCTCGGCGCTGGACGCCGAAACCACCAACGCGCTGCTCGCGACGCTGCGCGACATCAACGCGCGGCTGGGAGTCACGATCGTGATCGTCACGCACGAGCTGCCGGTCGTGAACGCGCTGTGCCAGCAGGTCGCGGTGATCGAGGACGGCAGCATCGCCGAGCGCTTCGCAGTGCACGACCCCGCGCATCACGCGAGCACCGGGCTCGGCCGCGAGCTGCTGCGGCTGCGCGCCCAGGCACGTGCGGAACACCAGGGCGCCGCCGCAGCCCATGCCATCACGGCGACATCCGAGGAGCTCGCACATGTCTGAGAACATCGTCGCGATCCTTCCGGAGCTGTGGGCCGCGATCGGCCAGACCGCGCTGATGCTGGGCATCGGCCTCGCATCGGCTCTCTTCATCGGCGGGCCGCTGGGCGTCTGGCTGTTCCTGCTGAGCCCGGGCCAGTCGCTCGCGAATCGCACGCTGTTCGCGATCGTCGGCTGGCTGGTCAACACGGTGCGATCGTTCCCGTTCATCATCCTGCTGGTCGCGCTGGTGCCGATCACGCGCGTGGTCGCCGGCAGCTCGATCGGCCCGGTCGCGGCGGCGGTGCCGCTGTCGTTCGCCGCGATCCCGTATTTCGCGCGGCTGGTGGAGCAGTGCCTGCGCGACGTGCCGCGCGGCGTGATAGAGGCCTCGCATGCGATGGGCGCCTCGGAGCTGCAGATCGTCGCGCGTGTGCTGCTTGTCGAGGCCCGCTCGGGGCTGGTGCTCGCGTTGACCGTGCTCGCGATCAGCTTCCTGTCGTACTCCGCGGTCGCCGGCGTGGTCGGCGGCGGCGGCATCGGCGACCTCGCGATCCGCTATGGCTACTACCGCTTCCAGACCGACGTGATGGTGCTGACCGTCGCGATCCTCGTCGTGCTGGTTCAGGGCATACAGCTCGTCGGCAACACGCTCGCGCGGCGGCTGGACAAGCGCTGATCCCCTCTTCGTCATACCCAGGACAAACAACACCATGACATTCATCCGCCGCGGCCTCGCGGTCTCGCTCCTGTATACCTCCATCGCCGCGACCACCGCGATCGCGCTGCCCGCGCCGGCCCAGGAGACCACCCGGAAGGAGCTGGTGATCGGCGCCACCGCTGGCCCGTACGCCGACCAGGTCAAGCTGGGTATCAAGCCGCTGCTCGAGAAGAAGGGCTACCGCGTCAAGGTCGTCGAGTTCAACGACTACATCCAGCCCAACTTCGCGCTCGCGCAAGGCTCGTTGGACGCGAACGTGTTCCAGCACATCGTCTACCTGACCAAGTTCGCGACCGAGAACAAGCTCGCGCTGTCCGAAGTGCTGAAGGTGCCGACCGCGCCGATCGCGATCTACAGCCGTAAGCACAAGACGCTGGACGTCAAGGAAGGTGCCGTCGTCGCGCTGCCCAACGACCCGACCAATGCGGCGCGCGCGCTGGTCGTGCTCGAGCAGATCGGCTGGATCAAGCTGCGCGACGGCTACGACCCGATCCGCGCCTCCGAGAAGGACGTCGCGGTCAACGTCAAGAAGATCAGGCTCACGCCGATCGAGGCGGCCCAGCTGCCGCGCTCGCTGGACGACACCGACTACTCGTTCGTCAACGGCAACTTCGCGCTCGCCTCCAGGCTGAAGCTGACCGAGGCGCTGGCACTCGAGAAGACCAGCCCGACCTACCAGAACCTGGTGGCGGTGCGCACCGAGGACAAGGACAAGCCCTGGGTCCGGGACATCGCCGATGCGTACCGCTCGCGCGAGTTCCTCGCCGTCACCGAGAAGCAGTTCGCCGGGTTCGTGAAGACCGATTACCAGCAGGCGCTGGTCGTGGCGGGCGCGAAGTGAGGCCCGGCATGCCGCGGTCGAACCACCGCCTCGCGCGTCGAGCGCTGGCCCGGACTTTCGCCAGTGCCGCCATCGCGCTGTTGACCGGTAGCCTCGCGCAGGCCGAGGGCACGACGACGATCCGCATCGCCGTCACCGCCGGTCCGCATGCGCAGATCGCCGAGGTCGCGAAGAAGGTCGCCGAGCGCGACGGGCTGACCCTGAAGATCGTCGAGTTCCAGGACTACATCCAGCCCAACGCCGCGCTGGATGCTGGCGACGTCGAAGCCAACAGCTACCAGCACCAGCCGTTCCTGGATTCGCAGACCAAGGCGCGCGGCTACCGGATCAGCGCGGTCGGCGAGACCATCACCGCGCCGCTGGGCTTCTACTCGAAGCGCGTCAAGTCGCTGGCCGAGCTGCCCAAGGGCGGCCGCGTCGGCATCCAGAACGACCCGTCGAACAGCGGCCGCGCGCTGCGCCTGCTGGAGAAGTCGGGCGTGATCCGGCTCAAGCCGAGTGCCGGCATCTCCGCGACCGTGGCCGACGTGGTCGACAACCCCAAGGGCCTACAGATCGTGCAGGTCGAGGCGGCGCAGCTGCCGCGCACGTTGGACGATCTCGACGCGTCGGCGATCAACACGAACTATGCGACCCAGGCCGGCCTGGTGCCCACGCGCGATGCGATCGCGCTCGAGGACGCGAAGAGCCCGTACGCGAACGTGATCGCGGTGCGCACGGCCGACAAGGACAAGCCGTGGGTGCCCAAGCTGGTCAAGGCTTTCCAGTCGCCCGACGTGAAGAAGTTCGTCGAGGCGAATTTCGCCGGCTCGCTGATTCCGGCGTTCTGATCGCCGGTCCCTTCCCTTTCGCTTCCCCTTCGACACTGAAAGGAAACCATCGATGAGCGCCATACTTCAAGAGCAGGCCATTTCTTCCGACGCGCATGCGCCGGCCCTGGACGTCGTGCCACAGGCCGGCCGCATCGGCGCCGAGGTGCGCGGCATCCGCCTGTCGGGCGCGCTGGCCGCGCCGGCCTTCCTCGCGATCAAGCGCGCGCTGCTGCGCCACAAGGTGCTGTTCTTCCGCGGCCAGCAGCATCTGGACGATGCCGAGCAGCAGCGCTTCGGTGCGCTGTTCGGGCCGCTGGTCGAGCACCCGACCGTGCCCTCGCGCGACGGCACGCAGATCCTCGAGCTCGACTCGCACCACGGCGGCCGCGCGAACTCGTGGCACACCGACGTGACCTTCGAGGCTGCGCCGCCGCAGGTCTCGATCCTGCGCGCGGTGCTCGTGCCGCCGCACGGCGGCGACACGGTCTGGGCCAACACGGCCGCGGCCTACGAGGAGCTGCCCGGCGCGCTGAAGGCCTTCGCCGAGAACCTGTGGGCCGTGCACGGCAACGACTACGACTACGCGGCCACCCGCGTCGAGACCGATGCGCACGGCGCGAAGCGCTACCAGGAGGTCTTCACACGCCGGCTGATCCAGGCCGAGCATCCGCTGGTGCGCGTGCACCCCGAAACCGGCGAGCGGACGCTGGTCTCCGGCCACTTCATCAAGAACTTCATCGGCTACAACACGCAGGACAGCGACCACCTGTTCGCGCTGTTCCAGAACCACATCACGCGGCTCGAGAACACCGTGCGCTGGCACTGGCAGGCCGGCGACGTCGCGATCTGGGACAACCGCGCGACCCAGCACTACGCGATCAACGACTACGGCGACCAGCACCGCGTCGTGCGCCGCGTGACGGTTGCCGGCGACTTGCCCGTCGCGGTCGACGGGCAGCGCAGCCGCGCGCGCGATTTCACAGGAGAACAACCCACATGACGTTCAAGCAGAGTCTGGCCACGTTCGCGCTGGCCCTGGCGATGGCCGGCGGCGCCGGCGCGCAGCAGGCCCGCGAGGTGACCTTCGCGCACCAGGACATGCTGGTGCCGCTGCGCACGGTGATGGAGTCCGGCGAGCTCGAGAAGGCGACCGGCTACAAGATCAACTGGCGGCTGTTCGGCGGCGGCGGCGACGTGATCCGCGCGATGGCCTCGGGCGACGTGCAGATCGGCGAAGCCGGTTCGAGCCCTGTTGCCGCGGCCGCGAGCCAGGGCCAGGATATCCGGCTCTTCTGGATCCTCGACGACATCGCCGATGCCGAGGCGCTGGTCGCGCGCAACGGCTCGGGCATCGCGAGCTCGAAGGACCTGAAAGGCAAGAAGGTCGCGACGCCATTCGTCTCGACCTCGCATTACCAGCTGATGGTCAACCTGAAGCTCGACGGCATCGACCCGAAGAGCGTCAACGTGATCAACATGCGCCCGCCGGAGATCGCCGCGGCGTGGGAGCGCGGCGACATCGATGCGGCATTCGTCTGGGACCCGGCGCTCTCGAAGATCAAGAGCAGCGGCAAGGTGATCGCGACCTCGGGTTCGATCGGCAGCCGTGGCCATCCGACCTTCGATGGCCTGATCGTCAACGCCAAGTGGGCAGCGGACAACGAGGCCTTCGTGGTCGCGCTGGTCAAGGCGCTCGCGAAGGCCGATGCCGAGTACCGCGCGAACGCGGCGAAGTGGTCGATCGATTCGACGCAGGTCAAGGCGGTCGCCAAGTGGACCAAGGCTGACCCGAAGGATGTGCCGGCCGCGATGGCGCTGTACAAGTTCCCGACGCTGCAGGAGCAACTCTCGGCCACCTGGCTGGGCGGCGGGGCCGCGAAGGCGCTGACCGACACCGCGGCATTCTTGAAGGAGCAGGGCCGCGTGCAGGAGGTCAAGCCGGACTACGGCGCGTTCGTGACGACGGCCTACGTGCAAAAGGCACTCGGGAAGTAGCCGGTCGTCGCCCGCCTCGCATGCCCACGCTCGATATCCGCCGCATCACGGTTCGCTACGCCGTCAAGGGCGGCACGCTGCAGGCGCTCGCGCCGGTCAGCCTGACGATGCACGACGGCGACTTCGTGGTCGCGCTCGGTGCGTCGGGCTGCGGCAAGACCACGCTGCTGAACTGCATCGCCGGCTTCCTGCCGCCGTCCAGCGGCGAGATCCTGCTCGACGGTCGGCCGGTGCTCGGCCCCGGCGCCGACCGCGGCGTCGTGTTCCAGAAGCACGCGCTGATGCCGTGGCTGAGCGTGCGCGACAACGTCGCGCTGGGCCTGCGGCTGCGTGGGGTCGGCAAGGGCGCGCGCGACCGGGTCGCGCTCGCGACGCTGCAATCGGTGGGCCTCGCGCAGTACGCCGATCGAGCGGTCTACGAGCTGTCGGGCGGCATGCAGCAGCGCGTGGGCATCGCGCGTGCCCTCGCGAGCGATCCGGCGGGGCTGCTGAGGGACGAGCCGATGGTCGCGCTCGACGCGTTCACGCGCGAGCAGGTGCAGGAGATCCTGCTGCGCGCCTGGCGCGAGTCCGACAAGATGGTGTTCTTCATCACCCACTCGGTCGAGGAGGCGCTGTTCCTCGCGACCCGGCTGATCGTGATGAGCCCGAGCCCGGGGCGCATCTCGCATGTCTACGACGATGTGCCGTTCTCTCGGCAATTCCTCGCGCACGGCGATGCGCGCCGCGTGAAGTCGGAGCCGGCGTTCATCCGGATGCGCGAGGAGGTGCTCGCGCTCATCCACCGCCGTGAGCCGGCCGCGGGCCAGGAGGTGGCCCATGCTTGAGCTCGAGCCCGCCGAGGTGGCTGCGATCGCCGCGCCGCCGGCGGTCGCCAACACGAGGGCGGCGAACGAGACAGCGGCCGGCGCGCCGCCGAAGATCAGCAAGTTCAAGGTGCCGGGCGAAGGCTCGAGCGTCACGATCAGCGTGGTCACGGTGCTCGTGCTGCTGGCGCTGTGGGCGATCGTCACCAACCTGGGCTGGGTCAAGCCGCTGTTCCTGCCGAAGCCGCAGGCGGTGTTCCGGCAGTTCTGCGAGTACCTGACCGGGCAGGCCAACGACAAGCCGCTGTGGCAGCATTTCGCGGCCAGCATGTTCCGCGTGTTCTCGGCGTTCGGGCTGGCCTGCGTGACGGCGGTGCCGATCGGCATCGCGATGGGCATGAGCCGCGTCGCGCGCGGAATCTTCGATCCGCCGCTGGAGTTCTACCGGCCGCTGCCGCCGCTCGCGTACCTGCCGCTGATCATCATCTGGTTCGGCATCGACGAGCTGCCCAAGGTGCTGCTGATCTTCCTGAGCTGCTTCGCGCCGCTCGCGCTCGCCGCGCGCTCGGGCATGCGCAGCGCCTCGCAGGAGCAGATCAACGCCGCCTATTCGATGGGGGCGAGTTATCCGCAGGTGATACGGCATGTGATCCTGCCGTCGGCACTGCCCGACATCCTGGTCGGCATGCGCATCTCGATCGGCTTCGGCTGGACCACGCTGGTCGCGGCCGAGATGGTCGCCGCCAACCTCGGCCTCGGCCAGATGGTGCTCAACGCGTCGAACTTCCTGCGCACCGACATCGTGGTCATGGGGATCGTCGTGATCGGTGTCGTCGCGTATCTGTTCGACCTGCTGATGCGCTGGATCGAACGTGTGCTGGTGCCGTGGAAGGGGCGTGGCTGAGGTACAGTCCGCCGACCCTGAGGGCCCCACCGCATGACCCGTTGTCGTCCATCGGCGCTCCAGCGCACCGCCTGTCTCTGTGCCATCGTCCTCGCCTTGAGCGGCTGCGGGGGCGGCGGTGACACCACGGCCGCGAGCGATGCCGCCGCCGGCGGTACCACCGGCTCGAGCACGACGACGAGCGGTGCCACCACCACCAGCACCTCGACCACCGCGCTGGGCGCCACGCGCAGCGGCCAGGGCACGTACTACGGTGCCACCGGGCAGGGCGCGTGCAGCTTCGACGCCAGCAGCGATCTGATGGTCGCCGCGATGAACCATACCGACTACGCCGGCAGCGCGGCCTGCGGCGAGTACGTGAGCATCACGGGTCCGCTCGGGACGGTGACCGTGCGCATCACCGACGAATGCCCGGAGTGTGCCGCCGGCGATATCGACCTCAGCGCGCAGGCGTTCGCGAAGATCGCCGACCCGGTGGCCGGACGGGTGCCGATCACCTGGCAGGTCGTGGCCGGCGACGTGAGCGGGCCGGTGCAGTACCGCTACAAGGAAGGCAGCACGCGCTACTGGACCGCGATCCAGGTGCGCAACCACCGCCTGCCGATCGCGAAACTGGAGATCGCACCGGCCGGCGCGACGAACTGGATAGCCGTGACCCGCGAGACATACAACTACTTCGTCTATCCGACGACCATCAATGCGGGGGCGCTGCAGGTGCGCATCACCTCGAGCACCGGTGCGGTGCTGCAGGACACGTTGCCGGAGCCGCAGGGCGGGCTGCTGGTCGACGGGGCGGCGCAGTTCCCCTGACGATCGTCGTTGTTGCACATCGGTTGCATGTGCCTCGAAGGGCGCGCCGTACCATCGCGCCCCATGACCAAGCAGTACCTCCCCATCCTCGCCGTTGCGCTCGCCGCGCTCACCGCAGTCCACCCGATCCAGGCCAAGAAGAAGTCCGAGTCCATCGTCGACGCGATCGTCGATGCCTACGAGTCCCATCATTCGTTCGCGATGCCGGCCGCCGGCACGCTGGAAGTCGCGTTCAGTCCCGACGAGGGCAGCGAGGCGCTCGTCGTGCGCGTCATCGACTCGGCCAAGACCGAGTTGCGGGTGCTGTCCTACAGCTTCACGAGTGCGACCATCACATCCGCCTTGTTGCGTGCGAAGAAGCGCGGCGTCGATGTCCGGCTCGTCGCGGACCAGAAGAACAATGTCTCGCAGGACAGCAGCGGCAAGGCGAGGGCGGCGCTGTCCGCGCTGCTGAACGCGGGCGTCGACGTGCGCACCATCAGCGTGTACCCGATCCACCACGACAAGGTCATCGTCGCCGACCGCCAGACGGTCGAGCTCGGCAGCTTCAACTACAGCGATGCAGCCGCGCACAAGAACTCGGAGAACGTGCTGGTGAACTGGGAGAACCCCAAGCTGGCCGCGGTGTACCTGCAGCACTTCGAGCGCAACTACCGCCAGGCGAGCCGATACGAGCTCGCCTACTGAGCTCGAATCCGCGGCGTCGGGCGCTCACGCCGCCGCGACGTCGACGAACGGCGTGCGAATGTCGGCGAGGAACTGCTTCGCGCGCGGATGCTGCGCTCGCCCGAAGAACTCGGCCGGCGTGGCCCGTTCCAGCACGCGGCCGGCATCCATGAACAGCACACGATCGGCCACGTCGCGGGCGAAGCCCATCTCGTGCGTGACGCACATCATCGTCATGCCCTCGCGCGCGAGGTCGCGCATCACGAGCAGCACCTCGCCCACCATCTCGGGGTCGAGTGCGCTGGTCGGCTCGTCGAACAGCATCAGGCGCGGCGCCTGCGCGAGCGCGCGGGCGATCGCGACGCGCTGCTGCTGCCCGCCCGAGAGCTCGGCCGGGTAGGCGTTCGCCTTCGCTGCGAGGCCGACGCGGTCCAGCAGTGCCAGTGCCTGCTCGCGCGCTTCGGCCGGCTTCAGCCGCCCGAGCTCCACGGGCGCCAGCGTGCAGTTCTGCAGCGCGGTCAGGTGCGGGAACAGGTTGAACTGCTGGAACACGAAGCCGATCTGCGCGCGCAGCGCGTTGACCTTCACGTCACGGGCGTGGATGTCGTGCCCGGCGATCAGGATGCGCCCGCCCTGGATGGGCTCGAGCCGGTTCAGCGTGCGGATCAGCGTGGACTTGCCCGAGCCCGAGGGCCCGCAGACAACGACCACCTCGCCCTTCGCGACGGTTTCGTGGATGTCGGCCAGCGCGTGATATGCGCCATACCATTTCTGTACGTTCTCGAATCGGATCATGCGGGAACTCGACGGACCGCTGCGACGACGGTGGCGACGCGGCGACCCGTCGTCGCCCGGCGGCTGCGGCTGCGCGCCTCGAGCCAGAACGCGAATCGCGACAGGCCGAAGCACAGGATGAAATAGGTCGACGCGAGCGTCGTGTACACCGGCACCGGCATCGTGAAGACCTGCACGTTGATCTGCGACGCGACGAACGAGACTTCGGTCAGCCCGATGATGTAGCCCAGCGAGGTCTCCTTGATCGTCGAGACGAACTGGTTGACCAGCGACGGCAGCATGTGGCGCAGCGCCTGCGGCAGGATCACGCGGCGCATCGCCTGCGCGTGGCTCAGGCCGATGGCACGCGCCGCCTCCATCTGCCCGCGACCCAGCCCGTTGATGCCGGCCCGCACGATCTCGGCGAGGTAGGCGCCGTTGAACACGACCAGCGCGATCAGCATCGTCGTGAACTGATCGGTCTTCCTGCCGGTGAGAGTGGGCAGGAAGAAGTAGGCCCAGAACACCACCATCAGCAGCGGCGTGCCGCGCACGACGAACACCAGCGCGGTGACCGGCCAGCGCACCGCGCGGTACGGGCTGACGCGGGCGATGCCCAGCAGCAGACCGACCGGCAGCGCGAGAACGAGGGCAAGCGCCGCGAGCAGCAAGGTCAGCGCGAGGCCGCCGAGCGGACCGTTCGGGTATTGGCCGATGAGGAAGTAGAGCCAGTAGGTGTCTATCAATTGCAGCATCGCCGTCGCCTCGCTGTCGCCGTCACAACGCGCGTACCGGGAAGCGCCGGTGGTACAGCGCCGCGGCCAGCGTGATCGCGAGCGAGACGCTCAGGTAGCTCGCGGTCGCGAACGCGAACGCCTCGACGCTGCGAAACGACGCCGACTCGACCTTTGCCGCCTGGTACATCAGCTCGGCAACGCCGATGACGGTGGCGATGCTGGTGTTCTTCCAGAGGTTCAGGGTCTGCGAGATCAAGGGCGGCACGGTCACGCGCAAGGCCTGCGGCAGGATCACGAGCCGCATCGTCGCGAGAAAGCCCAGGCCCAGCGCGCGCCCGGCCTCGGTCTGCACCGCGGGGATCGCGCGGATGCCGCTGCGCACGTCTTCGGCCATGAAGGCCGCGGTGTACAGCGTCAGCGCGGCGACCGCGCTGAACGCCTCGATGTTGCCGGCGTACAGCCGCTCCTTCACCGAGTCGGGGAGCAGCTCGGGCGCGCCGAAGTACCAGAACAGCATGTGTGCCAGCAGCGGCACGTTGCGGATCGCCTCGACAAACGTGGCGCCGGCCCAGCGCAGCGGCGCGAGCGGCGCCAGGCGCAGCAGCGCAACGGCCATCGCCAAGGGCAGCGCGAGCGCGAGCGTGACGGCGGTGAGCTGCAGCGTCAGCACGAGCCCCGCGACGAGCATCGCGTGATAAGGGCCGGCGATCAGCAAAGAGAAGTCGAAGGACATCGACGCGAGGCGTGAAGGCGCGCCGTCCGCCCGGTAGGCGGTCGGCGCGTGTCAGGTGCTGGCGAATGCCGGCAGGAAATCGCCGGGATCAGCCGTCGATCTTGTCGCTGACGAACTTGAACTCGCGCTTGTCGAACTTCAGCTTGGTCGCCGGGCCGTACCACTTGACGAACAGCTTGTCGGCCTCGCCGCCGGTCTCGAGCTCGCGCAGCGTGTCGTCGACCACGCCCTTCAGGCCGGTCTCGCCCTTCTTGATGCCCAAGGCGAGCGGCTCGACGCTGATGCTCTGCGGCAGGATCAGGTAGTCCTTGTTCGCGGGGCCCAGCTTCGCGAAGTCGTCGATCAGCGAGGCCTCGTCGTTGACATAGGCGATGCCCTTGCCCTGCTGCAGCGCGAGGAAGGCCTGCTGGGTCGTCTCGAAGGTCACGACCTCGACGGTGGGCACGGCCTTGCGGATGTTGGGCTCCTGCGTGCCGCCCTTGACCGTCAGCACCTTCTTGCCGGCGAGCTGCGGCAGCTGCGTGATGCCGCTGGCCTTCTTCACGAGCACCTTCTGGCCGGTGACGAAGGTCGTCAGCGAGAAGTCGATCTGCGACTCGCGCTCCCTGTTGTGGGTCAGCGAGGCAGCCAGCAGGTCGACGTGGCCCTGCTGCAGCTCGGGGATGCGCGCCGCGACCGCGAGCTGCTTGAACACCGGCTTGACGCCGATCTTCTTCGCGATCGCCTTGCCGAGGTCGACTTCGTAGCCGACCACGTCGCGGGTCTTCGGGTCGACGAAGCTGTTCGGCTCGTCGGTGCCGAGCACGCCGATCACGATCTCGCCTTTTTTCTTGATGTCGGCGAGCTGGTCCGCATGGGCCGCGCTGGCGAACAACAGGGGCAGGGTGGTCGCCGCGAGTGCGGCAGAGCGGAGCAGGCCGCGTACGGTCGTGGTCATGGTTTTTTTCCTCGGGTTGACAGGGCCGATGATGGCCGTCGCCCCGCGCGTTGCGAACCACGGCTTTTGCATGTCGATTCCAACGAATGGATAACCCGCGGCGGAATATGACGGCGGCCCAGAGTACGCAACGAAGTACGCAATCAAGGCCGCATGGATAGGAGAATGTCTTTATGAAACAATAGCTTATAGATCACGGCAAGTTCGCAATGGCGACCGACCTCTACGACGCACCGCATCAGTTCGAGCCGCTCATGCCATGCGCCGCGGCCCAGGAGCCGCTGCTTGCCAAGGCCCATGAGCTGGCCATGGCTGCGACGGCATTCGCCGGGCAGCCCATCGCCCGACAGATGCGCGGCTTGCTGGCCGCCATGAACTCCTACTACACCAACCGGATCGAAGGTCAGCACACGCGGCCCCGCGAGTTGGAGCAAGCCCTGCGCAGGGACTTCTCGAAGGACGTCAAGCTGGCCGCCCGCCAGCGGCTCGCGCTGGCGCATATCGATGCCGAAGCCGAGCTCGAGCAGCGTTACAGCGGCGCGGCCGGCAGCAAGGCCCTGTACAGCCTTGCCGCCGTTTCCGACATCCACCGGACTCTGTTCTCGCGTCTGCCGGCGGCCGACCTCGCCACGGCGGACGGGCAGGCGATCGTCCCGGGCGAGACTCGCCAGCGTGAAGTGAGCGTCGGGCGGCATGTCGCGCCGGCCGCTCCAAGCATCGAACGCTTCGTCGAACGCTGGGCCGACGTCTACGGAAAGGTCCGCAAGGGAGAGGCCGCGCTGGTGGCGATGGCGGCGGCCCATCACCGGCTGGGATGGATCCATCCGTTCGCCGATGGCAACGGCCGTGTCATGCGGCTGCACACGCATACCTTGCTGAGCGCTCTGGGCTACACGGCCGGCATGTGGTCGCCTCTGCGGGGTTTTGCGCGAACCGTCGACCGCTACTACGCGCTGCTGGCGGCCGCCGACGAGCCGCGTCGCGGCGATCTGGACGGTCGCGGCAACCTCGGCGAGGCGGCGCTGGTGGACTGGATCGCCTATGTGCTCGACGTGTGCCTCGACCAGGTGACGTTCATGCGCGCGACGCTGGATCTGGGGGCGATGGAACAGCGCATCGCGGCGTGCCTGACATTCGAGCAGCAGGTGATGAGGTCCGGCGCCCGGCTCGAGGCGCTGCGCCCGCTCCACTATCTGTTCCTCAGCGGAACGGAACTCGAACGCGGCGAGTTCAAGCGGATGACGGGCCTCGGAGAGCGCACGTCGGTCACCTTGCTGACGGCGTTGCTCCAGCGTGGCTTGCTGGCGAGCGACACGCCGCAGGGGAAGGTCCGCTTCGGCTTGCCGCTGCATGCGTTGCGGTTCTACTTTCCTGCGCTGTGGCCCGAGGCCGAGGCGGATGCCGCTTCGATGTGAAGCGGGTGGCCAAGGCGAACGGTCAGCGCTCGGTCATGACTGGCGCGGGGGCCCCGACGAGCATGTCTCGCCTGACACGCGGGAGCCGACATGCACGACGACATTTCGATCTTCCACCGGCGCGGCACGTCGGCGCGGCAGCTGGTGCTGCTGTTTCACGGCGCCGACGCGACCTCGAGCGCTCTGCACGCGGTCGGCTCGGCGGTCGCGCGGCGCTTCGAGCAGGCCTGGGTCCTGAGTGCGCCTGCACCCGATGCGCCGGATGGCGGCGGCGCGGCGCGCCAGCCGTTCTCGGTCGGTGATGGGGACGACGTGTATCGGGCAGCGCGTGTTGCGCAGGCCATGCCGGCGTTTGCGCGGATCGTCCGGCACTGGCAGCGGGAGGCCGGTGTCGGCGCCGCGGCGACGACGCTGATCGGCTTCTCGCAGGGCGCGGTCATCGTGCTCGAGTCCACGCAGCGGGCCGAGCGGCTGGCGGGCCGCGTCGTCGCGATCGCGGGCCGTTTTGCGAAGGTGCCGCGCCTGGCGCCTATCGGCACGACGCTGCATCTGATGCATGGCCTCGGGGACCGCGTGATGCCGAGCCGGCTTGGCGTCGACGCGGTCGAGCGCCTGCATGCGCTGGGGGCGAGCGTCACGCTGGACCTGTTCCCGTCACTGGCCCACGAGATCGACGAACGGGTACTCGAGCGCGTGGTGCTGCGCCTGCAGGGTCCGGCCGCGATCGTGCCTTGACGTGCTGCCGCCTTCGGTGAACGGCACCGCGTTGCATCTGCAATCGAACCGGTGCCCAGCCGACATCGCCGCGCCGTCGCCGGCGCCGATGCTGACGATCACATCGTCGCAGTGGCGAGTCCCAACAGGAGGCCGACATGCTCGCGCATATCAAGCAGATCCTCGAAGCCGTGGTCACCCAGGTGTTCGACAAGGCCGGGCTGGAGGCCCTCTTCATGCACGCACGCAACGTGCTGACCGGTGCGGCGGTCGTCGCGGCCGGCCTGTATGCGGTCCACCATGTCGGCGATGAGCATCTGCGCGGCCTGTGGAACGTGCGCATCGCCGGTTATGTGGTCGCGTCCGTCGGCGCCGGGCTGCTGGTGCTGAACCTGGTCGACGGTCTGCGCAAGCTGGCGCGGCGCCGCCATCACCTGCTGCTGCGCCTCGCGACCATCCTCGTCTACATCGTGATCTCGATGCGGCTGACGCAGGTCATCATCTATTTCCGCACGGCGGCTTGAAGCCCCAGCGCACTAGCCGCGCAGCGCACGCGCCAGGCTCTCGGCGATGTCGCCCATCACCAGCGGCTTCGCGAGCACGTCCCGCACGCCGATCTCCTTGGCGCGTGCCGCCAGCGCCGGCGTCACGTACCCGCTCATCAGCAGGATCGGGATATCGGGCCGCAAGCGGCGGATCTCGCCGGCCAGCTCCGAGCCGGTCATCTCGGGCATCGCTTCGTCGGACAGGACGACCTGGAAGCGCTCCGGCGTTGCGCGAAAGCTCGCGAGCGCCGCGGTGCTCGAGGCGAAGCCGACCGGCTCGTAGCCCAGCTCGGCCATCATCTCCTCGCCGAGCCGCACCAGCGCCTCCTCGTCGTCGACGAGCAGCACGGTCTCGCCGGCACCGGCCGGCACCGCGGCCGGCGCGGCCGCCGGTGCCGCCACGCTGTGATGCCACGGCACGTAAACGGTCAGCGTCGTGCCGCGGTCGAGCTCGCTGCGCACCTCGATGCCGCCGCCCAGGTCGGTCACGATGCCGTGCACCAGCGACAGCCCCAGCCCCGTGCCGACGCCGACTTCCTTGGTCGTGAAGAACGGATCGAAGATGCGCTCGAGCACGCGCGGCGCGATGCCCACGCCGGTGTCGCTGACGAGCAGCCGCACGTACGGGCCGGGCGGCAGCGTGCTGGTCGTGACCACACGCGGCTCGGCGAGCGCTATCGTGTCGACCTCGACCCGCAAGGTGCCCGACGCGCGCATCGCCTGCACCGCGTTCGCGCACAGGTTCAGCACGACCTGGTGCAGCTGGGTCGGGTCGCCCATCACCGCGGCATCGCCGGCCGCGAGACGCTGCTCGAGCACGACATTGGCCGGCAACGACGCGGCGATGGCCTCGAGCGCCTCGCCGACGATGGTGTGCACATGCACCGGCACGCGCTCGCCGACGCCGCTGCGGCTGAACGCGAGGATGCGTTCGACCAGCGACTTCGCGCGCCATGCGGCGCTCATCGCCGCGTCGATGTGGCGGCGCTGCGAAGTGCCTTCGGCCGCCTCCTTCTGCGCCATCTCGCCATAACCCAGGATCGCCGCGAGGATGTTGTTGAAGTCGTGGGCGATGCCGCCGGCCAGCGTGCCGATCGCCTCGAGCTTCTGCGCCTGGCGCAACTGCGCCTCGAAGCGGTCGCGGTCGGCCTCGGCGGTGCGACGATCGGTCACGTCCTCCATCGAGCCGGCGACGCGGTACGCGCGGCCGTGCGCATCGCGCACCGCGATGCCGCGCTGCCGGTACCAGTGCCATTCGCCCGAGGCATGGCGGATCCGGTATTCGCTCGAGAAATGCGGGCTCAGGCCGCGCAGGTGATCCGACAGCGCCTTGCGCATCAGCGGCTCGTCGTCGGGGTGGTATTGGCCGCTGGCGACCCACTCGCGGCGCGGCCGCAGCGGCTCGCCGGGCTCGCGGCCGAGCAGCGCCTGCGCACGCGCCGAGAGGAAGAGCATGTCGCGTCGCAGGTCCCAGTCCCATAAACCTTCGTTCGAGCCGGCGACGGCGAGCTGGTAGCGCTCTTCCGATTGCCGCAGCGCCTGCTCGACGCGCTTCTGCGCATCGATGTCGCTGGCCGAACCGGCCCAACGGATCGCGCGCCCGTTCGCATCGCGCACCGACATCCCGCGCACCCGCACCCAGCGGTACTCGCCGTCCGGATGCCGGAACCGGTACTCGCCGTCGCGCACCTCGACCTCGCCGCTCAGGTGACGCTCGGTGTCGTCCAGGTAGCGCGGCAGGTCGTCGGGATGCAGCCGGATCAGCGCCAGCCATTCGGCGCGCGTGCGTACCGTCGCGCCGGACTCGACGCCGCAGATCTGCATCGCGCGCGGCGACGTGAACATGCGGTCGTGGACGATGTCCCAGTCGCTGATGCCGTCCTTCGAGCCGGCGACCGCGAGCGCGAAACGCTCCTCGCTGCCGCGCAGCCCCTCCTCGGCACGGCGCCGCGTGTCGACGTCGCTGATCGAGCCGGCCATGCGCACTGCCTGGGCGTTGGCATCGCGCACGCAGACGCCGCGCACGCGCACCCAGCGGTAGCTGCCGTCGGTCTGCAGCACGCGGAATTCCTCCTCGTAGGCCGGCGTCTTGCCGGCGAGGTGCGCGCTCAAGCCTTCCCAGCGGATCGCCTCGTCGTCGGGGTGGCAGTGGATCAGCCCGAACCAGTCGCGCGAGCTCTGCGCCTCCGGCCCCGGCCCCATGCCCAGCAGCTCGCGGGCGCGCGGCGAGCCGTACATCCGGTCGTCGTCATGGGTCCAGTCCCAGATGCCGACGTCGGCACCGGCCACCGCCAGCGAGAAGCGCTCGCGCGCCGTTTCGAGCGAGGCGCGCGCCGCATCGAGCCGCTCGAGCTGGCGCATCACCAGCGCGAGCAGCACCGCCGCGAGCGTGGCCAGCGCGAGCGTGCGTGCGCCCGAGCTGAACGCGGCCTCGCGCCACGGTGCCAGTGCGGCCGCCGCGTCGCGCGTGATCACGACCACCAGCGGATAGTCCGGCACCGCCTGCAGCGCGACGAAGCGGTCGACGCCGTCGATCGGGCTGATCGCGCGTATCGTGCCGTTCGACGCCGCGCCGCTCGCCGCGGCTTCGAGCCCGGACAGCGGCAGCTGCCGGCCGAGCGCCGCACCGGCGGGCGGCTGGCGCACGAGCAGCGTGCCGTCGCGCCGCAGCAAGGTGATCTTCGTGCTGGGCTCGGTCTGGATCGCGCGGTAGAACTGCTGGAAGTAGTCGACCCGGCCGCGCGCGCCGACGGCGCCGGAGAACTCGCCGCGCGCGTTCTCGAGCCGGCGCAGGACAGGGAACACCACGGCCTGGTCGACCGGGCTGGTCCCGACCGAGCCGATCACGAGGCGTGGCGTCGCATCGTCGCGCACCGCCTTGAACGAGGCGATGTTCCCGATGTTCGGGGTGGACCTGCTCAGCGGAAACGCGAGCGAATTGGCGCGCGGCTCGCCGCCCGGGCCGATGAGGAAGAGCCCCGTGATCTGCACCAATCCGACGGCCTGGTCGCGCAGGTAGGCGTGCAGCTCGGGCGGGCTCATGGCCTCGACGACGCCGAGCCGGACCTGATCCTGGATGTGGCGCAGCACCACGTCCACCGCCTGCATGCTGCGCGCGGTCTGCTCGGCGATGATGCGGGCCTGCGTGTCCAGCTCGCGGCCGGTCTGCGCGACCGTGTCGCGGTAACCGCGCACGATGTCGAACGCCGCGAACGCGACGATCACCGCGATCAGCAGCGCGCCGCCCCACGGCACCGTGCGGCGCAGCGAACGCGGCGCACGCATGCCGTCGAGCGAGGCGGGCAGCTTCATCGCGGTGGCGCCGTCGCGTGGTGCACGGCCGCGAGCAAGGCCTCGCGGCGGATCGGCTTGGGCAGCACGCCGGCCACCCGGAGCTGCCGCGCGACCTCGCCGTGCGGCTCGATGTTCGCGTGGAAGGTCGCCGACAGCGCGAGCACCGGCGTGCGCGGGTGTGCGGCGGCGACGGCCTGCAGCGGCGCGCTGGCCTCGCCGCGGCGCGGATAGGCGAGGTCGATCAGGATCAGCTGCACGGGCCGCTCGTCGCGTTGCGCCGCAGCCAGCACCGACCAGCCGGCGTCGCCCAGCCATTCGCGCAGCAGGCCCAGCGTGTCACGGTCCGCATCCAGCACCAGCGCCGTGCGGACCGGGGGCCGCGAGCCGGGCATCATGGGCGCGGCCGCGCGCAACCTCGGCGCGAGGCGGTTGTTCGGGGGCGCATCGTGTACTCCGTGACATGCTGGGGTTCCCCATTCGGTCTCGGCCCGGTTGCGGCTGTGTTGCACGCGCCGGCGCCGAGATTACAACTGCAACGGGCGCGGCGCCATGCGGTGTCGCCATGCGGGTTCGGCGCGACTACCATCGGGAACGCTGTGTCCGCAGCCGAACCGTGAGAGGGAATCATGGAGATCGTGGCGAGCCTGCCGCCGCACGTGCTGGCGCTGGACGATGACCCGGACGTTCGCAACCTGATCGCCGAGTACCTCTCGGCCAACGACCTGCGGGTCAGCGCGGTCGCGAGCGGCCGGGAGATGCACGAGGTGATGGCGCGCGAGACGGTGGACCTCGTGATCCTCGACCTGCGCCTGCCCGGCGAAGACGGCATGACGATCGCGCGGCGGCTGCGCGACGAGGAATCGCTGATCCCGATCCTGATGCTGACCGGCCGGGCCGAAGAGGCCGACCGCGTGATGGGCCTGGAGCTGGGCGCCGACGACTACCTGACCAAGCCCTTCAGCCCGCGCGAGTTGCTGGCCCGGGTGCGTGCGCTGCTGCGCCGCGCGCAGGCGCAGGCGACGGTGGCCGATGCGATCGCGAAGGTCCGCGCCTACCGCTTCGGCGTCTGGGAGCTCAACGTCGGGCTGCGCCGGTTGCGCTCGGCCAGCGGCGAACCGGTCGAGCTGACGAACGGCGAGTTCAGCTTGTTGACCGCGTTCCTGTCCGCACCGCGCCGCGTGCTGACCCGCGATCAACTGCTCGAGCTCTCGCGCATGCACAACGCCGAGGTCTACGACCGGTCGATCGACGTGCAGATCCTGCGGCTGCGCCGCTAGATCGAGCCCGACCCGGCGCATCCGGTCTACATACGCACCGAGCGCGGCGCGGGGTATCTGTTCGACTCGGCGGTCGATGCGCTGCGCTGAGCCCCCCCGCAGGAACTCCTGAAGATGATCGCGACATGAAGTCACAACCAC
>DATEFR010000403.1:0-7810 GCA_035280545.1 Burkholderiaceae bacterium
CCCTGGGTCGTCGCGATCGCGTTCTTCATGCAGACGCTGGACGGCACGATCCTGAACACGACGCTGCCGACGATGGCGCGCGATCTCGGCGAGAGCCCGCTGCGCATGCAGTCGGTCGTGATCGCGTACATGCTGACGGTGGCGCTGTTCATCCCCGCCTCGGGCTGGCTGGCCGATCGCTTCGGCACCCGGCGTGCGTTCCTGTCCGCCATCGTGCTGTTCAGCGTGGGCTCGCTGCTGTGCGCGTTGTCGCCGTCGTTGAACTCCCTGGTCGTCGCACGGGTCGTGCAAGGCGTAGGCGGCGCGCTGCTGCTGCCGGTGGGCCGGCTCACGGTGCTGCGCGCATTTCCGCGCGCCGAGCTGATCAAGGTGCTGTCGTTCGTGACCATCCCCGGCCTGGTCGGGCCGCTGGTCGGGCCGCCGCTGGGCGGCTGGATCGTCGAGGTCGCGACCTGGCACTGGGTGTTCCTGATCAACCTGCCGGTGGGCCTGCTCGGCGTCGTCGCGAGCCTGCGCGTGATGCCCGATCTGCGCGGCGACACGGCCCACGGTTTCGACTGGACCGGCTTCGTGCTGTTCTCGCTGGGCCTGGTGCTGATCTCGCTGGGCCTGCAGGGCCTGGGCGAGCGCGCGCTGAGCGCCGCGGTGTCGATGCTGCTTGTGATCGGCGGCCTCGCGGCGATGGCCGGCTACTGGCTGCATGCGGCGCGCACCGAGCGTGCGCTGTTCAGCCTGCGGCTGTTCGAGATCCCCGCGTTCTCTATCGGCATCCTCGGCAACTTGTTCGCGCGCCTGGGCAGCGGCGCGATGCCGTTCCTGACGCCGCTGTTCCTGCAGGTCGGGCTCGGCTATTCGCCCAGCGTTGCCGGGCTCAGCATGGTGCCGACCGTGATCGGCGCGATGACGATCAAGTTCTTTGCCGAGCGCGTGATCAAGCGCTTCGGCTACCGCCGCGTGCTCACCGCGAACACGCTGCTGCTGGGTGCCTTCATCGCGAGCTTCTCGCTGGTCGACCGCAGCACGCCGCACATCTGGATCCTCGTGCAACTGGGGCTGTTCGGCATCGTCAACTCGATGCAGTTCACCGCGATGAACACGCTGACCCTGGGTGACCTCGACGATGCGCGCGCGAGCGCCGGCAACAGCCTGCTGTCGGTCGTGATGCAGCTGTCGATGAGCCTGGGCGTCGCGGCGGCCGGCGCGCTGCTCGCGGCCTTCGCGGCCACGCCCGAGTCGGGCAGCGCGAGCGGCCTGCTGCACACCTTCCATGCGACCTATCTGTGCGTCGGCACGCTGTCGGCGACGGCCGCGTGGATCTTCTTCCAGCTCGGCCGGCGCGAAGGCCCGAGCGGGCCCGCATCGGTGGTCGACAACTCCTAGAGATCCTAGAGATCCTGGAGATTTTTCGTGGCCAGCCCTGCGGATCTCGACGAGGGCCGAGGCTTCGAAAACGTCAGAACTCCGTCATCAAGCGATGCCGGCTGCCCGCCGACAACCCGGCCATCCATCGGCGATGCGGAGCGCGTTCGTGAATCTCAGCAAGAAGCTTCCCTTGGGCATTGCGTTCGCCCTGTTTCTGACCGGAGCCGCCGGGCTCGGAGGCCTTGTGCTTCTCGGGCGTTCGCTCGACACCTTCGAACATGACGTCCGGCGCGGCGTGAACGAAGAGCGCAGCATCGCGAGTCTCGAGAGTCACTTCAAGACCCAAGTGCAGGAGTGGAAGAACACGCTGCTGCGCGGCTCGGATGCCGTGCAACGGGCCAAACACTGGTCGGCGTTCCAGAAGGAAGAGAAGGTCGTACTCGAAGGCGCGGCACAGCTCCTCGCGGATCAACGCGACCCCGCGATGCAGGCCACGCTGGAGCAGTTCATCACGGCTCACCGGAAGATGGCGTCGGCGTACCGTGACGGCTACGAGAAGTTCCAGCGCGCGGGCTTCGAATCCTCGGTGGGCGACATGGCCGTCAAAGGGATCGATCGTGAACCCGCCAAGCTGATGGAGGAGCTGGGCCGCCGGATGGCGGGCAGGAGCGCCGAGCTTGCCGACGCGGCGTATTCGGAGGGCCGTCGCGCGAACGCATGGGCCGCGGCGCTCATGGCGTTGGGCGTTGCGCTGGGCCTGGTGATCGGACTGGCCATCAGCCGCTCGGTCGTGTTGTCGCTGCGGCGCGCGTCGGCTGTCGCCGCTGACGTGGCGCGCGGGGACTTGAGCAAGGAGATCACGATCGTCGGACGGGACGAAACCGCCCAGCTGATGCAGGCCCTCGCCGACATGCAGCGCCAGCTGCGCCAGCTCGTGGGGCAGGCTCGCGACAACGCCGAAAGCGTCGCGATCGCCAGCGCGCAGATTGCCCAGGGCAGCGTCGACCTGAGCCGGCGTACCGAGCAACAGGCCAGCGCGTTGCAGCAGACGGCGGCCACGATGGCGCAGCTCGGCGCGACGGTCCGCAACAGCGCGCATCGGGCCCATCAGGCCAATCGGCTGGCGCAGGGCGCGAGCGACGCCGCCGCGGCCGGCGGCCAGATGGTGAGTCGGGTCGCCGGCACGATGAAGGAGATCAACGACAGCTCGCGCCGTATCGTGGACATCATCGATGTCATCGACGGAATTGCGTACCAGACGAACATCCTGGCGCTGAATGCCGCGGTCGAGGCGGCCCGGGCGGGTGATCGAGGTCGCGGATTTGCCATCGTGGCCAACGAAGTCCGCAGCCTGGCCCAGCGAAGTGCGCAGGCGGCCAAGGAGATCAACGGCCTGATCACGGCAGGCGTCGGGCGCGTCGATCAGGGCGGGGTGCTGGTGGAGCAGACTCGCCATGCGATGGAAGGCATCGTCGCCGCGATCAAGGACGTCAGCGACATCGTGGCAGACATCAGCGCCATCGGCGTGGAGCAGAGCGCCGGTGTCTCGCAAGTCGAGGCGGCCATCGGCCAGATCGACCAGGCGACCCAGCAGAACGCCGCGCTGGTCGAAGAGGGTGCGACCGCCAGCGAAGGCCTCAAATGGCAGGCGCATCGACTCGTCGATGCCGTTGCCGTCTTCCGGACCTGAGCGCCAGCGTTGGCGATGTGGCCGGAGAACCGGGTCGACCGGGAGGCGGCTCCTAGAATGACCGGATGAGCCCGTTCCTCGATGCCGACACTGCCTCTCCCGCCACCGATTCGGGCCTGCTGCGCAACCTGAACCCCGAGCAGCTTGCCGCGGTCACGCTGCCGCCGCGGCCCGCCTTGATCCTCGCCGGCGCCGGCTCGGGCAAGACGCGCGTGCTGACCACGCGCATCGCCTGGCTGATCCAGACCGGCCAGGTCTCGCCCGGCGGCGTGCTCGCGGTGACCTTCACGAACAAGGCCGCGAAGGAGATGCTGACCCGGCTCGCCGCGATGCTGCCGGTGCCGGTGCGCGGCATGTGGATCGGCACGTTCCACGGCCTGTGCAACCGCTTCCTGCGCGCGCACTGGAAGCTCGCGGGGCTGCCGCAGAGCTTCCAGATCCTCGATTCGAGCGACCAGCTCTCGGCCGTCAAGCGCGTGATCAAGGCGATGAACCTCGACGAGGAACGCTACGTGCCGAAGAACGCCACGTGGTTCATCGCCGGGCAGAAGGAGGACGGCATCCGTCCCGCGCAGGTCGAGGTGCGCGACGAGCAGACCCGCGTCTTCGTGCAGGTCTACCAGGCCTACGAGGAACAGTGCCAGCGCGAAGGCGTGGTCGACTTCGCCGAGCTGATGCTGCGCACTTACGAGCTGATGCGCGACAACGCGAGCTTGCGCGAGCACTACCAGCGGCGCTTCCGGCACATCCTGGTCGA
Organism: Burkholderiaceae bacterium; assembly: GCA_035280545.1. Lineage (GTDB taxonomy): Bacteria > Pseudomonadota > Gammaproteobacteria > Burkholderiales > Burkholderiaceae_C > DATCSE01. The sequence continues at coordinate 3,810 of DATEFR010000403.1, forward strand.
CGAGTTCCAGGACACGAACAAGCTGCAGTACGCGTGGCTGAAGATGTTCGCCGGCGCGCCGGGCGAAAACGGCAACGCGGTGTTCGCGGTCGGCGACGACGACCAGAGCATCTATGCGTTCCGCGGTGCGCAGGTCGGCAACATGAGCGCATTCGAGCGCGAGTTCCGGGTCGAGCAGGTGATCAAGCTCGAGCGCAACTACCGCTCGTTCGGCAACATCCTCGACGCGGCCAACGAGCTGATCTCGCGCAACGCGAAGCGGCTGGGCAAGAACCTGCGCACCGAGGCCGGCCCCGGCGAGCCGGTGCGGGTGCACGAGGCGGTCAGCGATTTTGGCGAGGCGCAGTGGTTCGTCGAAGAGGCGCAGCAGCTGCACCGCGAAGGCACGCCGCGCAGCGACATCGCGCTGCTGTACCGCAGCAACGCGCAGAGCCGGGTGCTCGAGAGCGCGCTGTTCAACGCCGGCATTCCGTACAAGGTCTACGGCGGCCTGCGCTTCTTCGAGCGCGCCGAGGTCAAGCATGCGCTCGCCTACCTGCGGCTGGTCGAGAACGCGAACGACGACACGAGCTTTCTGCGCGTCGTCAACTTCCCGGCGCGCGGCATAGGCGCACGCACGATCGAGCAGCTGCAGGATGCCGCCAAGGCCAGCGGCCGCAGCCTGGCGCAAAGCGTGAGCGCGGTGGCCGGCAAGGGCGGATCCAACCTGCAGGCGTTCGTCGCGCTGATCGACGCGATACGCGAGCAGACGCGCGGGCTCACGCTGCGCGACATCATCGAGCACATGCTGCATGCGTCCGGCCTGGTCGATTTCTACAAGACCGACAAGGAAGGCAAGGACCGGCTCGAGAACCTCGAGGAACTGGTCAACGCCGCCGAGTCGTTCGTCACGCAGGAGGGATTCGGCAAGGAAGCGGTCGCGCTGCCGGTCGACGAGCAGGCCGCGAACGTGCAGGCGCCCGATGCCGAGACCGGCGAGATCATGTCGCCGCTGGCGGCATTCCTGACCCACGCCGCGCTCGAGGCCGGCGACAACCAGGCCCAGGCCGGGCAGGACGCGGTCCAGCTGATGACGGTGCATTCGGCGAAGGGCCTGGAGTTCGACTGCGTCTTCATCACCGGTCTCGAAGAAGGCCTGTTCCCGCACGAGAACTCGCTGTCCGACCTCGACGGGCTCGAGGAGGAGCGGCGCCTGATGTACGTCGCGATCACGCGCGCGCGCAAGCGCCTGTACCTGAGCTTCAGCCAGACACGCATGCTGCACGGCCAGACCCGCTACAACATCAAGAGCCGCTTCTTCGACGAGCTGCCCGAGAGCGCGCTGAAGTGGATCACGCCGCGCAACCAGGGCTTCGGCTCGGGCTACGCACGCGAATACCAGGCTGCCTGGGCCCGGGGATCGGGGCTGGGCTCGATGGTCGGCGCAGACCGAGCGGTGCCCAGCATCCCGAGTGCGCCGGCGATCGCACGCAAGCCCGAGTCCACGCACGGCCTGCGTGCGGGCCAGAGCGTGTTCCACACGAAGTTCGGCGAGGGCGTGGTCGTCACGCTGGAAGGCAGCGGCGACGATGCGCGGGCGCAGGTCAATTTCGGGCGCCACGGGATGAAGTGGCTGGCGCTGTCGGTCGCGAAGCTGACGCCGGTGGATTGAACTCCTGCGCCGGAATGCCGTCTTTGCTTTATGTCCGCTTTGTGTTCCGCGCGATCAGGCGTTAAAAGTCGTCCGGCCTTTCGGAGTTCGACATGAGCACCTCGTTGTCATCACCTCGACGTTCGCGCCTCGCCGCAGTGCTGGCGCTCGCCGCGCTCGCCGGCTGCGCCTCGACCACGCTGGACGCGCAATGGCGCGATCCGCAAGTGCCGGGCAGCTACCTCCGCGGTGCGAAGGTGCTGGTCACCTGCGAGGCCGCCGATGTGACGCTCAAGCGCATCTGCGAGGACCAGCTGGTCGCCGAGCTGACCGCGCGCGGCGCGACCACCGTGATCACCGATGTCAGCGCCGACGCCGGCGGCATGCGCCCCGCGGTGCCCGATGCGCAGTACCTTCCGGCCGCGCGCAGCAGCGGTGCGAAGGCGGTGGTCAGCATGAGCGTCGGCGTGTCGTCGCAGGCGGTCAACCCGGGCTGGTCGATCGGTGTCGGCGGTTTTGGGTTCGGCCGGCATTCGGCCGGCGGTGTCGGCGTCTCGGCGCCGCTCGGCGGCGGGGGCGTGACGGCCGGTTATTCGGCCAGCAGCCGCGTCACCGATGTCGCGAGCGGCCGGCTGATGTGGAGTGCGCGGGCCACGACGCCGCCGTCGTCGGACCTCAACGCGCAGCTGGCCGATCTGTCGAAGACGGTGGTCGACGCGGCGCAGAAGGCCGGGTTGTTCTGAACCGGCCTGGGGCTGGCGTCAGAGCAACCCCGCCCGCTTGACCGCGCGATAGCGGTTCACCAGCTCTGCCGGCAGGCGCGCCGGTTCGACGTCGATCAACAGCGCATCGCGCGCCGCGAGCCGCGCGAACGCATCGCTGCGCGCCTGCGCGAACAGGTGCGCGCCGGCGACTTCGATCGCCTGCGCGTCGGTCTTCAGCGGCTGCTCGGCGATCTCGCGCAGCACGCGCTCGCGCAGGCTCGCGAGCAGCACCAGGTGGCGCGTGCGCAGCAGCCGCAGCGCGGGCTCGAGCTCGGGCATGTCCTCGTCGCGGAAGTTCGTCAGAACGACGACCAGCGCGCGCTTGGGCTGCTTGCGCAGCAGTTCGGTTGCGGCGACGAGGTAGTCCGAGTGCGTCGCGCGCGGCTCGATGTCGTACAGCGACGCGACCAGCGCGTTCAGGCTTGCGTGGCCCTTGCGCGGCGCGAACAGGCGCGCATCGCCGGCCGCGGTGCCGAAGGTCATCGCGCCGACCGCGTCGCCTTCCTTCAGCGCGACATGCGCGAGCAGCATCAGCGCGTTCAGCGCCTCGTCGAAATGGCTGCCCGCGGCGGAGGCCGCCCCCTCGTCGGCGCGCATGCGGCGGCCGCAATCGAGCAGGAACAGCACGGTCTGGTCGCGCTCGTCCTGGAACTCGCGCACGATGGGCTTGGCGTGGCGCAGCGTGGCCTTCCAGTCGATGTGACGCACCGGGTCGCCGGGGCGGTACTCGGCGAGCTGCTTGAAGTCGGTGCCCGCGCCGCGCTGCGGCGCGCTCTTGATGCCGATCTCGGCCAGTCGATGGTCACCGGCGAGCCAGGCATAACGCGCGACGGCGGCGAAGTTCGGATAGACGCGCAACGGCTGCTCGACCCCGGCCGACACGCGCAGCTCGAAGCAGCCCAGCCGCGTGCGCACGCGCAGCTCGGCCGGCGCGAACACGACCGGACCGCGCCGTCGCGGTGTCACGCGGTACGCGAACTCGGTCGTCGCATGGGCCGCCGCGAGCACCTGGCGCGGCAGGCCCTCGAACGCGAAGGTCGGATCGACGCGGTCGAACAGCTCGACGCGCCACGCCGTCCCGCCTTCGTTGACCAGGCCGCCGCGCACCGTGTGCGGCACGCCGATCGCGAGGGCCGCCGGCAGCTCGCGCCGCCAGGCCAGCGGCGCACGGCGCCATGCGGCGATGCTGATCGCGAGATCGGCGAGCGCCCACAACGACGCGGCCGCGGCGAAGGCGGCGAGGGTCGTGGTCACCGTGCCGTGCGGTGCGCCGGAGCCGAACGCGATCGCGCCGCAGAGCGCGGCGCCGGCGATGACCAGGACGCCGGCGCGCGAGGGCACGAGCGGCGTCCACCCCTCACCCCAACCCTCTCCCCGCGCGCGGGGAGAGGGAGCCGCAACGTGACTCCCTCTCCCGCTGGCGGGAGAGGGCTGGGGTGAGGGTGGTGCCACGTCGAGCGCTCTACAGCCGCGGCGCCTCGACGCTGTCGAGCAGCGCGGTCAGCAGCTCGTCGATGCGCCGGCCCTCGAGCTGCGCATCGGGCGACAGCAGCACCCGGTGGCGCAGCGCCGGCAGCGCATGCTGCTTCACGTCGTCGGGCGTGACG
>DATEFR010000404.1:0-2576 GCA_035280545.1 Burkholderiaceae bacterium
GCCAGGCCGTCGGCCACGCTCTTCTCGGCTTCCGCCTGTCGAAAGCGGCGCTCGGTGACCAGGCCGCTGACGGCATTCAGCGCGATCAGCAGCAGCGCGATCACGGCGCCCAAGGCAACGAGCTTGCTGAGCAATGGAAACTTCATCGACGACCTCGAGGCAGTGGAGTGGCCGTCAGTCTGTGCGGGCCCGGTGAGCTCTCGATGAAGTGTGTGAAGCGTCTGTGAAGTCGACGGCGAACCGAGCGGGCAACCCGCGATCAGCGGACCGGCAGCGTCAGCTCGGCGCACAGCCCCGGCTGCGCGTTCGAGACGCGCAGCTCGCCGCGATGCAGCGCCATCACTTCGCGCACGATCGCGAGCCCGAGACCCGAGCCTTTGCGCGGCAGCTCCCCGGGCTCCGAGGGCCGCGGCGTCGAGAAGAACCGCTGCCCCAGGCGCGCCAGCGCGTAGTCCTCGACGCCGGGGCCGTGGTCGCGCACGGCGAGCCGCGCCTGTGCGGCATCGCGTCGAATCGCGATTTCGATCTCGCTGTCGGGCGGCGCGAAGTCGATCGCGTTCTCGACGAGATTTGCGACCGCCAGCTGCAGCAGCTCCGGCTCGCCCAGCACCGGCGCACTGTCGCGCTGCGTCCAGCGCAGGCCGATGCGGCGTTGCCGCGCCCGCGGCTCGGCTTCGGCGACGGCGGCCTGGGCGACATCGGCCAGGTCGAGCGCGACGGCGTTGTCCAGCGACGAGCGGTGCTCGAGCTTGGCCAGTTCGAGCAGCCGTTCGACCAGCGCGCGCTGGCGGCCGACCTGGTCGCGTATCTCGCGTGCGAAGCTGCGGCGATCGGCGGGCGGCAGCTCGTCGTGCAGCAGCTCGGCGGCACCGGCGATCGCGGCCATCGGGCTTTTCAGCTCGTGCGTCAAGGCCCGCACCGTCTGCTCGAGATGCTCGCGCCCGTCGAGCCGCTCGCGCATCGCCTGCATGGCCTTCGCGAGCTCGCCCAGCTCGCCGGACAGCGCCGGCGGGGCTAGGCGCTCGCCGAACTGCACTCGCTGCGCATAGGCGCGCAGCCGGCGCACCGACCAGACGATCCAGCCGGTCACCAGCACGCCGATCAGCAGCGACAGGCCCAGCAGCCACGCGCCGTGCGCGAGGATCTTGCGTTCCGCGCGGTCGACGAACGGTTGCACCGTGTTGATCGGCTTGGCGACGGTCAGCACGCCCAGCACGCGGTCGCCGTCCTTGACCGGCGCGGCCACGTACATCACCGAGGTGCGCTCGTCGGTCTGCACCTCGCGCGTCGCGCGGGCGCCATAACGGCCGTCGAGCGTGCGGGCGACGTCGCGCCAACGCGAGTAGTCCTCGCCGACGGCGGACCGACCGTCCCGTTGGCCCGAGTCGAAGACGACGCGGCCGTTCGCGTCGGTGACATAGACGCGGTAGTCGAGGCTGCGCTTGTCGAGCTCCCAGATCTTCGCGTCGACCGGTCGGCTCGCGTAGTCGCGCACGCTCGTCGCGAAGCGCGAGCCTTCGAGCGTGCCGCCGCTGGGCATGCGGGCGAGGTCGTCGCGGGCGAGCTCGGCGAGGATGTTGGCGGTGTCGACCAGCATGTCTTCCATGACTTCGCGCACGCTGGGGCGCACCTCGAGCACGAACACGCGCAGCACGAAGAACGCGGCCAGCCCGCTGATCAGGAAGAAGCCCAGCAGCAGCCGCAGGCCCAGCTTCACGGAGCCGCCTGCGGCAGCCGGCTGCCGCGCTCGCCCGGGCCGGATCCGTCGGGCAGGTCGAGCGAATAACCCAGCCCGCGGTGCGTGACGATCAGCTCGAGCTCGGGCCGCAGCTCGCGCAGCTTCGCGCGCAAGGTCTTCACATGCGTGTCGACGGTGCGGTCGGTGCTCTCGGCGTCGTCGCCCCAGACTTCATCGAGCAGCTGCGCGCGCGACCACACCTTGCCGGGTCGGCGCAGCAGCGCCTGCAGCAGGCCGTATTCGCGCCGCGTCAGCTTCAGCCAGTGGCCGCCCAGGCGCAGCCGGCTCCCAGCCGCGTCGTGCTCGAACAGCGGGGCGGGCTGGCCCTGCGTCACCGGGGCCAGCGCGCTGCGGCGCAGCAGCGATCGCACGCGGGCGCACAGCTCGCGCGGGCTGAACGGCTTGCTCAGATAGTCGTCGGCACCCAGCTCGAGGCCCAGCACGCGGTCCATCTCCTCGCCGCGCGCGCTGAGGATCACGATGGGCAGGTTGCCGTGGCGCCGCAGCTCGCGGCACAGGTCCAGCCCGTTGCCGTCGGGCAGCCCCAGGTCGAGGATCAGCGCGGCATAACGAGGCGACGGGACGCGCAGGCGTTGCAAGGCTTCGCGCAGCAGCAGGACGTGGTCGACCTCGAAGCCTTCGCGTTGCAGCGCATAGACGACCGTGTGCGCAATCGCGGGGTCGTCTTCAACGAGCAGCAGGGCGGTAGGCACGCGGCGAATTCTGCCAAAGCGGCATGCGTCGTGCGATCAGTCGCGTGTCGCGCCGCCGTCGCCCAATGCTTTGTAGACCGCCACCAGCGCAACCTGCAGCTGCCCGGCGCTGTCGATCGCATCGC
>DATEFR010000405.1:0-4561 GCA_035280545.1 Burkholderiaceae bacterium
GACGTCGCGCGTCATCGTCCAGAACCCGGCGGCCGCGGCGAGCGGCAGCAGGATCACCAGGGTCATCAGCCACGGCCGCGCCCGCTGGAACCAGGCGCGATGCCGCAGCGCGACGTTCAGTCCCATGCAGCCGTGCAGCCAGCCTGGCGCGAGCAACGCGAGCTGCCATCCGGTCGAGCCGTCGGCGACCAGGCTCGCGACCACGCGCCGGTACTGCGCCGCCGCGCCGAACCAGTCGTGCGCCACGCGCGTGCCGACGACGTGACCGAACAGCAGCAAGGGGATCGTCAGGCCGAACACGATGCGGATCAGCTCCAGCGGCGGCAAGCGCAGCGTGTGGCGCTGGTGCAGCCCGGTCAGCGCCAGCACGAGGTGCACGCCGAACGCGCCGTACAGGAGCACCGTGCCCGGCAGGCTCTGCCATACGGCGGCAGCGATGCGCAGGCCGGCCTCGGCCGCGTCCAGCGAGATCAGCCCGAACGCATGGTTCAGGAAGTGCAGCGCGATGTAGCCCCATAGCACCTGGCCCGATGCAAGGCGCAGCCGCCGGATCATCGGCCTGGGCTCGTGTGTGGCCGTCTGCTGCCGTCGCTCAGGCCACCGCGACCGGAATCTTGCCGATGCCGCCGCTGGCCTTGATGCGCGCTTCCCATTCCTTCGGGCCGGTGTCGTGCACCGAGATGCCGTTCGCATCGACCGCGACCGTCACCGGCATGTCGGTCACGTCGAACTCGTAGATCGCTTCCATGCCCAGGTCGCCGAAGCCCAGCACGCGCGATTGTTTGATCGCCTTCGAGACCAGGTATGCGGAACCGCCGACGGCCATCAGGTACGCGCTCTGGTGCTTCTTGATCGCCTCGATCGCGACCGGCCCGCGCTCGGCCTTGCCGATCATCGCGATCAGGCCGGTCTGCGCCAGCATCATCTCGGTGAACTTGTCCATGCGCGTGGCAGTGGTCGGGCCCGCGGGGCCGACCACCTCGTCGCGCACCGGGTCGACCGGGCCGACGTAGTAGATCACGCGGTTCGTGAAGTCCACCGGCAGCTTTTCGCCCTTTGCCAGCATGTCCTGAATGCGCTTGTGCGCGGCGTCGCGGCCGGTCAGCATCTTGCCGGACAGGAGCAGCGTGTCGCCCGGTTTCCACGAGGCGACCTCTTCCTTGGTCAGCGTGTTCAGGTCGACCTTCTTGGACTTGTTGTAGTCGGGTGCCCATTGCACGTCGGGCCACAGGTCCAGGCTCGGCGGCTCGAGGTAGGCCGGCCCCGAGCCGTCGAGCACGAAGTGCGCATGGCGCGTCGCGGCGCAGTTCGGGATCATCGCGACCGGCTTGCTGGCGGCGTGGGTCGGGTAGGTGGCGATCTTCACGTCCAGCACCGTCGTCAGCCCGCCCAGGCCCTGCGCGCCTATGCCCAGCGCGTTGATCTTGTCGCACAGCTCGATGCGCAGCTCCTCGACCTTGTTCTGCGGGCCGCGGCGCTTGAGCTCGTACATGTCGATGTCTTCCATCAGGCTCTGCTTGGCCATCAGCATCGCGCGCTCGGCGGTGCCGCCGATCCCGATGCCCAGCATGCCGGGCGGGCACCAGCCTGCGCCCATCGTCGGCACGGTCTTCAGCACCCAGTCCACGAGCGAGTCGCTCGGGTTCATCATCACGAACTTGGTCTTGTTCTCGCTGCCGCCGCCCTTCGCGGCAACCTGCACGTCCACCGTGTTGCCGGGCACCAGCGACATGTGCACGACCGCGGGCGTGTTGTCCTTGGTGTTCTTGCGATCGAAGTGCGGGTCGGCGACGATGCTCGCGCGCAGCACGTTGTCGGGATTCAGGTAGCCCTGGCGCACGCCGTCGTTGACCGCATCCTCGATGCTCTTGGCGCCGAAGCCCTCGAAGCGCACGTCCATGCCGATCTTCAGGAAGACGTTGACGATGCCGGTGTCCTGGCAGATCGGGCGCCGGCCTTCGGCGCACATCTTGGAGTTGGTCAGGATCTGCGCGATCGCGTCCTTGGCGGCCGGGCTCTGCTCGAGCTCATAGGCGCGCGCGAGGTGCGCGATGTAGTCGGCGGGGTGGTAATACGAGATGTATTGCAGCGCGCCGGCGACGCTTTCGACGAGGTCGGCGTAGCGAATCGTGGTCGTCATGGAAATCGGGAGGGGAGCTGAACAAGCAGTCCGCCATTATCGGTGCCCAGCAAAAAGGGCACCTTGCGGTGCCCTTTCGGAGAAATTCGAAGATCGCCTCGTCAGGTTCTGCGGCGCCGGGCCATGAAGCCGATCGCCCCGAGGCCGGCCAGCATCAGCGCATAGGTTTCGGGTTCCGGCACCGGCGTGACGACGACGTCGCGCACGAACAGCGTCAGGTTCGAGTAGTTCGGGATGTTGCCGCCATTGTTCGGCCAGTTGATTTCCCACGTGCCCGAGCCGCTGCTGCCGATGCTCAGATCGTCGAACAGGAAGGCGCCGCTGCGGTTGCTGCCGTGCATCGCGAACACGAGATCCAGCGTGACGGCCTGATCGGCCGACAGCGTCCAGGTGCCGCTGGTGCCCGGAATGCCGGAGATCGAGCTGCTGAACGTGATGCCCGGCAGCGAGCCGTAGCTCACGTTGCCGCTGCCGTCGATCTTGGCCAGCAGCGACCAGCCGGAGCCCAGGCTGCTTGCGAAGCCGCTGGTGTTGCCGTTGGGTCCTTGCTGCGGGTTGACGCCGGAGATGACGCAGGCGTCCGAGTCGGCGCCGTTGTAGGTGACGTCTTCGGTGCTGGCGGTGCCGGCGGCGACCGCACCGAACGTGGCACAGGCCGCAGCCTGGGCAGTCGACGCGGCGCAAGCGAGCGCCGCCACGGCGACACAGGTGGTCGTCAGGGTCTTGAGCGGGTTCACGAAATCCTCCTTGGAGCCAGTCGAGTGGCTTTGTTGTTTGAACCAGGCGCCGATTTTCAGCGCGCGCGCAACACGCTGACGACCCCGCGAATGCAGGGTTCTGCAAGGTTGTGGCCCACAATCCGTCCCTTGCCGAACGACCGCATCCCGTGATCAACAGCCTGCGCCGTTTCATCGCCTCGGAATCCGCCGGCGGCATCGTGCTCGCGCTGGCGGCGATCGTCGCGCTGATCGTCAGCAATTCGGCGCTGGCGCCGCACTACCGCGAGTTCGTCGAGATGCGCGGCGAGGTGCGCATCGCGAACGATGGGCTGGTGCTGTCCAAGCCGCTGCTGCTGTGGGTCAACGACCTGTGGATGGCGGTGTTCTTCTTCGTCGTCGGGCTGGAGATCAAGCGCGAGGTGCTCGCGGGCGAGCTCGCGTCGGTCAAGCGCGCATCGCTGCCGATCGCGGCGGCGCTGGGCGGGATGGTCGTCCCGGCGCTGATCTACGTGGTGCTGAATCGCGGCGACGCGGTCGCGCTGCGCGGCTGGGCGATCCCGACCGCGACCGACATCGCATTCGCGCTGGGCATCCTGATGCTGCTGGGCTCGCGCGTGCCGGCGTCGCTGAAGGTGTTCCTGACGGCGGTCGCGATCATCGACGACCTGGGGGCGATCGTCGTGATCGCGGTCTTCTACACCGCGCAGCTGTCGCTGACGATGCTGGCGGTCGCGGGGGTCGGCATCGTGCTGCTGGCCGCGCTGAATCGCGCGAAGGTCGCCACCGTCGGGCCGTACATCGTGGTGGGGCTGCTGATCTGGGTCTGCGTGCTGAAGTCGGGTGTGCATGCAACGCTCGCCGGCGTCGTCACCGCGATGGCGATTCCGCTGAAGGGCGCGGGCGAGCATGCTTCGCCGCTGGAGAGCACCGAGCACGCGTTGCACCCGTGGGTCGCGTTCGTCGTGCTGCCGATGTTCGCGTTCGCGAACGCCGGCGTGTCGCTGCAGGGCGTGTCGCTCGCGACGCTGGCGCGCGGCATCCCGCTGGGCATTGCCGCCGGGCTGGTCGCCGGAAAGGCCGTCGGCGTGTACGGCGCCTCGTGGCTGCTGATGCGGCTGACCCGCTCCGGGTTGCCAGCGGGGGCGACGACGCGCCAGTTCTTCGGCGTCTGCGTGCTGTGCGGCATCGGCTTCACGATGAGCCTGTTCATCGGCGGCCTCGGTTTTGCCGGACTGGACCCGGCGTACGAGACCGAGGTCAAGCTCGGCGTGCTGGGCGGCTCGCTGCTGGCCGGGCTGCTGGGCACGGCGCTTCTGCTGGCGCCGGCACGCAAACCCTGAATCGCGCAGCCCTGCCGCGCTCCAGTTCGGCACGGCCCGGTCGATAATTGTTGATCAATTGTTACCGACGGCCGGAATGGATCGTCAGTCCTGGTCAGCATTCCCCACCGAGGATCGCGCCGCCACCGCGCAGGCGCTGCGTGCCCAGCAGGAGGCCACGCACCTGACGAACCTGCCGTGGACGGTGGCCGGCTCGCTGCTCGGCGCGTTCCTGCTCGTGTTCGCGCTGCGCGGCGTGGTGCCGGTGGAGCGGCTCGGCACCTGGCTGGCTGCGATCGTGCTCGTGCTGGGTGCGCGGCTCGTCAGTGGCGCGCTCCACCGGGCGCAGCTGAGGCGGCTCGGGCCCACCGGTCCGGACTCGG
>DATEFR010000406.1:0-2219 GCA_035280545.1 Burkholderiaceae bacterium
GCGTGCGCTGCTGGCCGCCGGCGCGCCGCTGAGCGAAGTGCCGGACGCGACGGCCCTGCCCGACTTTGCCTCCTGGGACCAGTACGACACGGTGCACAGACGCAATGCGTCGCTGATGTACCTGCGCTACGAGCGCGAGCAACTGATCAAGTGAACCGAGGGAGCGTAGCCCATGACGAAAGCCACCTCTTTGCGCCATCCTCGCGAGAAGCACGTTCGGCGCCGGCATTTCGTGCTGGGCCTGGGCGCGGCGCCGCTGGCGATCGCACCACTGGCGATGGCACCGCCGGCGCGCGCCGCCGTCGGCGGGCTGCCCGGCAACACCGGGCACGCCGACCTTTCGCCCGAATGGGAGCTGCTGCGCGGCCGGCTGTTCGGTTCGCGACCCATCGCCACCACCTCGGGGCGGGTGCAGCTGATCGCGCCGCTGCGCGCCGCGTACGGCGCGTCGGTGCCGGTGAAGATCGTCTCCAAGCTCCCGCAGACGCCGGCGCTCTACGTGCAGCGGCTGTACCTGCTGGTCGACAAGAATCCGTCGCCGCTGGCGGCCACGCTCGAGTTGACGCCCGAAGTCGGCCAGGCCGACTTCGAGACGCGCGTGCGCGTCGACGAATACAGCCATGTGCGCGTCGTCAGCGAGCTCTCGAACGGCGAGCTGCACATGGACTCGCGCTACGTCAAGACGTCCGGCGGCTGCTCGGCGCCGCCGAACCGCGAGGCGCCGGAGCTGATCGGCAAGACCATCCTCAAGCTGCCCGCGCCGCCGACGATGGGCGCCCCGACCACCGCCGACGTGACCGTGATCCACCCGAACGACACAGGCTTCGAGCTGAACAACGTGACGGTGATGTACATCCCGCCGCACTTCGTTCGCACGATCGCGGTGACCTATGCCGGCCGCCGGGTCTTCGACGCCGATCTGGACTTCTCGATCAGCGAGAACCCGACGTGGCGATTCAACTTCGTGCCCGACGCCCCCGGCGAGTTGCGTGCCGAGGTCGCGGACTCGAAGGAGCGCCACTACAGCGGCTCGCTGCGGATCGGGTGACGACGATGCCGCCGAATCTGCACCGCCGGCTCGCCGCCGGTTCCATCGCCGGTCTGCTCGCGCTGCTGATCGCGGCGGCGCAGGCAGCCGGCATCCCGCCGGCCTATGCGCCGCTGGTCGTCGAACCGGCGATCGTCGAGGGCCGGTCCGAGTTCGACCTGGGGCCGGCCCTCGCACGGGCGCAGCGCGAGAACAAGCGGCTCTACGTCTACCTAGGCGCGAGCGACTGCCCGTACTGCCGGCGCTACGAGAACTTCCTGCGCGGCAACGCCGACGAGCTGGTGCCGCACTTCAGGCCCTGGATCATCGTGGACCTGCGCAGCACGCTGGCGACGACTGCGAACAAGCTGTTCATCCGCGCCGGCGAGCGCTCGCTCGACTACACCGCGTTCCAATACTCGATCGGCGACCAGCGCACGCGCATGCTCGTGTACCCGAGCGTGTGGCTGTTCGATCCGCAGCTCAAGCCGTTGATGCAGATGCCCGCGGGCACCGGCACGTTCGAGACCGTGGAGGAGCAGCTCGAGATCTTGAATCTCGTGCAGTAGGCCAAAACAAACTCCGATCGGCCTGGGGTATGGAAGCCCTCGCACATCCCCGTTCGGGCTGAGGTATCGAAGCCCTCCCACATCCCCGTTCGGGCTGAGGTATCGAAGCCTCGTGGCAAGCCCTTCGATACCTCAGGGCGAACGGATTTCCACCAGCGTGCTTCGGGACGAGCCCTTCGATACCTCAGGGCGAACGGGTTTTCGCGCGCTACGACGGCTGGCCGCTCAGCCGCCGCGAATTCTTCGGATCGCGGAACACCAATGGATGCTCAGTCACGGTCGACGCACCCGACTCCGCGCGTGCGACGGCCTCGACCACGAGCCCGTGGTGCGGGCTCTTCACGCACACCGGATCGGCCATCGCCGGGTCGTGCGCGATCAGGTAGGCCTGACAGCGGCAGCCTCCGAGGTCTTCCTCGCGGTGCTCGCAGCTCGCGCACGGCTCCTTCATCCAGCCGGTGCCGCGGTAGCGGTTGAAGCCTTCGGAGTCGAACCAGATCTCGCGCAGCGACTGCTCGCGCACGTTCGGGAACGCGAGCCCCGGCAGCATCTTCGCGGTGTGGCAGGGCAGCGCGGTGCCGTCGGGCGTGACGGTCAGGAACATGCTGCCCCAGCCGTTCACG
>DATEFR010000407.1:0-13358 GCA_035280545.1 Burkholderiaceae bacterium
CGCCGCGGCTTCGGCGGCCAGCGCCGAGCGCCTGCCGCTGCGACACAGCAGCAGCCCGACCTGGTCCTTCTTCAGCTTGGACTCGAGCTCGCGCACGAAGCGCGGGTTGCGGGTCAGGCTGGTGCCGGTGGCCCACGCCACATGCGTGCTGCCCGGCACGTGGCCGACGAACTTGCGCTCCTCGGCGGAACGCACGTCGATCAACTGCGCGAGGCCGGCTTCGACCAGCGCCCAGGCCTCGTGCGGGTGCACGCCGCCGGCATAGGGCAGCCCGACCTGGGCGGCGCGGGCGCGTGCTTGATCCAACGCCGCGAGCGCGGGATGGGGTTGCAGGATCGCAGACATGATGGGCTCGTCTCCTCGGACGCTACGGTGTTCGACGCGGCGGATGGGTATCGCCACCAAGTCGAGGTTAAGGGGGCAGCCTGCCCGTCGAGAACCAAGAAATCCGAATAAGCATTGCGGTGTCGCTTTCGCGGATCGCGCGAGACAATGAAGGCATGACGCCGTCGACCCTGCCCGTCATCGACATCGCCCTGTTGGTGCGCGACCCTGCATCGCCGGGCGCTCGCGACATCGCGGCGCAGATCGGTGCGGCGTGTCGCGCGCATGGGTTCTTCTATGTCGTCGGTCACGGCGTCGACGAGGCCTTGTGCGAGCGCCTCGATGCGTTGAGCCGCGAGTTCTTCGCACGGCCCGACGACGAGAAGGCCGCGGTGCGCATGGCACTCGCGGGGCGCGCCTGGCGCGGCTGGTTCCCGCTCGGCGGCGAGCTGACCTCGGGCCGGCCCGATTGGAAAGAGGGGCTGTACCTCGGCGCCGAGCTGGCCGATGACGACCCGCGCGTCGTCGCCGGCACGCCGCTGCACGGCCGCAATCTGTTCCCCGCATCGCCGGCCGGTTTGCGCGCGGCGATCCTCGCCTACATCGATGCGCTGACCGGTCTCGGCCACACGCTGATGCGCGGCATCGCGCTGAGCCTGGACCTGGCCGCCGAGTACTTCGCCGAGCACGGCACGCGCGACCCGCTGGTGCTGTTGCGAATCTTCCAGTACCCATCGCGCCCGGCTGCGCCCGAAGCGCGCTGGGGTGTCGGCGAGCACACCGACTATGGCTTGTTGACGATGCTGCGGCAGGACGACATCGGCGGCCTCGAAGTCAAGGGCCCCGCGGGCTGGATCGCCGCGCCGCCGGTGCCGGCCTCGTTCGTCTGCAACATCGGCGACATGCTGGAGCGCATGACCGGCGGGCTCTACAAGTCGACGCCGCATCGCGTCACGCTGAACAGCAGCGGGCGCGACCGGATCTCGATGCCGTTCTTCTTCGACCCGAACTTCGCCGCGCGCGTCGCGCCGGTGCCCGGCCTGGCCGCCGCGCCCGCCGCCGACGACAGCGCGAACCGCTGGGACCACGCGAGCGTGCATGCGTTCGACGGCACGTACGGCGACTACCTGCTCGCCAAAGTCGGCAAGGTGTTCCCGGACCTGAAGCACGCGGTGCTGTGAGCCGGGCGATCGCGCGCGCAGGCTGCGATACTGCGGCTCGCACTCGCCACTCCTGCACGATTCGATGTCCAGCGTCGACGCCAACTACCGCTTCATCGCGGCCTCCAACGAGGTCAATGCGCGCATCACGCAGCGCCAGCAGACGCTCGCCCTGTACGTCACGCTCGTTTTGGGCCTGATGGCCGCGCTGGTCGGCTTCCGTGCCGGCGGCAGCGGCGAGGCGGCGCAGACATTGCCGATCCAGACGCTCGCGCTGGGTTTCCCGATCGCATCGCTGAGCCTCGTGCTGCTGAACATCCGCAGCGAGCTGACGCTGCGCAACCTGCGCAGTTTCCTCGCCGCGCTCGAGCAGCTCGAGGATCGCCATCGGCAGCTGCCCAGCTACAACACCGACATGGTCTGGTCCGAAGCGGCGAACCGCGCGCGTCGACTGCACGACTACACGGCCGCGATGCTGGTGCTGGCCTCCAACGCGATCGCGCTGCTCGCGCTGGCACGGGTCTATCCGGCCGAGATGGGTTGGCGCTCGCCGGTGGTGTGGGCCATCGCGATCATCGCGCTGGGGTGCGTCGCGGCGATGCTGTCGCTGCCGCGCCTGGCTTATCGGCCCGAGCCCCCTGCCGCGTCGGCTTGAGCGCTGCCGCGTGGGGTCCGGCCTGGGCCGCGTCGCGCAGGCCCGCGAGGGCGGGCTGCATCATGGCCGGATCCGCGCTGTCCGCATACACGGCGTAGGCCGGATAGAGGAACTCGGGCGCGCCCTCGATGCGGCGCAGGCGCCCGCTCTCGAGATGGTGACGCACGACCGCGAGCCGGAAGTAGCCCGAACCGCCGGCCGCCAGCACGTACTCGCGGCCTAGCGGCCCGAGGCCGGCGATCACGCCGGGGTTGCCCAGGTGCGGGAACGCGAGGTTGTGCTGCATCGCGAATTCGGGCCCCCAGTCGACGTAGACGTAGTCGGCAGGATCGATCGCCCGCCCGCGCGCCCGCGTCGTGACGAGAACGAGTTTCTCCTCGATCAGCAACTCGATGCGCAGGCCCGGGCGCAGCTGCGGCGCGTAGACGACGGCGACGTCCAGCATGCCGGCAGCGACACGATCGAGCAGTTCGTGCGGCACGCCGACCTCCGTGCGCAGCGCGACCTGCGGCGCGTGTTTCCTCATCCACATCAGCCAGTCGAGCAGCAGCGGATCCCAGAGGCTTTGCTCGCAGCCTATGGTCAGCACGGACTGCTTGCCGCGCGGCACCGCCACCTGCTGGCGCGCGCGCTCCCAGACCTGCACCATCATGCGTGCGGACCGCACGAACTGCTCGCCCGCCGGCGTCAACGCGGCGCCGGCCTTGTTGCGCACGAAGAGGCGCGCGCCGACGGCCTCCTCGAGCGTGCGCACGCGCGCGCTCACGGCCGTCTGCGTGACGTGCAGCCTGTCCGCCGCGCGAGCGAACGTGCCCGCCGCGACGATCTCGAGAAAGGTGCGGGCGAGGGTGATGTCCATGACAGCAGGTGCGAAGTCCGGTTTGAATGCAAGAAGTTTGCATTGAAAGCCCAATAAGTATCGCTGTACATGCAGCGTGCCAGGCACCAGGATGTGAAGCATGAACAACGCACACACCCGCCCCTCGGCCAGCCTGGCGCTTGCCCAGGCGCTCCGTCACCTTCCCATTTCCGCTTTGATCGAACGCGCGGCCTGGCTGCTGCGCGAAGCGTATGCGGCGACGCCGGCCGCGCTGGCACTGGACTCGCTGTCGACCCGATCGCCGGACGAACGACTGCGCAAGCGCCTGCTCGAGCGCCTGCGGCATGAGTCCTCGTGGCGCGCGGACGCCGCCAACGTGCTCGTCGACGACGGCCGCGTGACCCTGCAGGGCCTGTACGCGCGCCCGGTCGATCGTGTGCGGACCCTCGCGATCGTGCGCGGATGGCCCGGCGTGCGGGAGGTGCGGGACATGCGCGTTCGGGCGGGCGAGTGGCAGTCGCTGGCGTAGCCGCGGCCCGCTCCGAAGCTAGACGAACTTCAGCGGCCCGCCGCGCTTCGCCGCATCGAGCACGACCTGGGTCGTGAAGCTGCGCACGTTCTCGTCGTGCAGCAGGCAGGCCTCGCAAAAGGCTTCATAGGCCTGCAGGTCCGCGACGACGACGAGCAGCACATAGTCGAACGAGCCGGCGACGCCGTAGCACTGCTGCACCTCGCCGCGCGCGCAGACCTTGTCGCGAAAGGCACGCGTCGCGCGCGCGGACTCGTCGACGAGGTCGACGTTGACGATCGCCGTCAGCCCGAGGCCCAGCGTCCGGGTGTCGAGAGCGGCCGTCTCGGCGACGATGACGCCGTCCTCGCGCAGGCGCTTCAGCCGCCGCTGCACCGCCGCGGCCGAGAGGCCGACCCGCGCGCCTATCCGTTCGCTGGGCTGGCGCGTGTCGCGCTGGTAGAGGTCGAGAATGGCGAGATCGAGGTCGTCCAGATCCATGGTGTCGTGAAGCCGCATTCGCGGGCCCGAAATGCGGCGAAGCCGCGCAGGCGATGGGCATGACGCGGCACGACGACTGCTTGCGCGCGCCACACTGCCCAGCATGCAGATTATCGATGCCGCCCACCGGCTCTCGCTCGCGCAGATCGAGCGCGCCGCCACGCTGATAGACCCGCTGTTCAGGGACACGCCGCAGTACGAGTGCGAGCCGCTGTCGCAGGCGCTGGGCGCTGCACTGACCTTGAAGGTCGAGACCCTGAATCCGCTGCGCTCATTCAAGGGCCGTGGCGCCGACTTCTTTGCACACGAGCATGCGGCGCGGCTCGCCGGGCGCACGCTGGTCTGCGCGAGCGCCGGCAACTTCGGGCAGGCGATGGCCTGGGTGTGCCGCGCCCGCGGCTGGCCGCTGGTGGTGTACGCCGCCACGGCGGCCAATCCGCTGAAGATCGAGCGCATGCGTGCGCTGGGCGCCGAGGTGCGCCTGGCCGGCGCCGATTTCGACGCGGCCAAGCAGGCAGCGCTGCGCTTCTGCGAGGACCATGCGGCCTGCTTCGTCGAGGACGGCCGCGAAGCCGCGATCGCCGAGGGCGCGGGCACGATCGCGCGCGAGCTGCTGCGCAGCGCACAGCGCTTCGACACGCTGCTGGTGCCGCTGGGCAACGGCGCGCTGCTGACCGGCATCGGACGCTGGACCCGGGCCCACGCGCCGCAGGTTCGCGTGGTCGGCGTCAGCGCGGCCGGCGCCGACGCGATGGCCGCCTCGTGGCGCGCCGGCCGCTGCATCGCGCGAGCGCGTGCCGAGACGATGGCCGACGGCATCGCGGTGCGCGTCCCGGTCCCCGAAGCGGTGCTCGACATGCGCGACACCGTCGACGAAGTGCTGCTCGTAACGGACGATGCGATTCGTCGCGCCATGCAACTGTTGTTCCGGCATGCGGGACTCGTCGTCGAACCCGCCGGTGCGGCCGGCGTTGCCGCCTTGCTCGAACACCCGGCGCTGCGCGGCGGCCGTCTCGCCACCGTGCTGTGCGGCGGCAATGTCACCCCGACCCAGGCAGCCGAGTGGTTTTTGGAAGAAGGAGAGGCCGCGTGATCGATCATGTGTCGCTGGGCACCGCCCGCTATGCGGAAGCGGTGGACTTCTATCGTCGAGTACTGCTGCCGCTCGGCTACTCGCTGCAGCGCGATACCGGTGCCGAGGCGGCGTTCGGGACCGCGCAGAGCTGGCCGTTCTTCCTGTACCCGGTGAAGACCGAGGGACGGATCGCTGCACCCGGCATGCACCTCGCGTTCGGCGCGGCGTCGCGCGCGCAGGTGGCCGCGATGCATGACGCAGCGCTGGCCGCCCGCGCGGAAAACCTGTGGGCGCCGCGAGCGCGGCCGGACATCAGCGCGACCTACTTCGGGGCGATGTTCACGGACCTGGACGGACACCGCATCGAGGTGAAGACCGACGAGCCCTGACAGACCCTAGGCCGGCAACAAATCCGATTGGCAGGACGCAGCGAACTGGCCTACATTGGCCGCTCATCCACCATGAGGAGCGCAACATGCCCATCCGCATCGCATCGCTGTCCCGGCGTCTCGCGAAGAACGGTGCCATGCTGCATCTCGCGATGACCGAGCGCGTCGATTCGCTCGGGGCGGACCATGAGCCGTCCGAGGCCGAACGGGCGCTCGCCGAGGAGCGGCGCGGACTCAAGGAGGAACGCGCGAAGCGTCACGCGCACGCGCTGGAGCCCAGGCCCAAGGCCGCGGACAGGCTGGTGAGGACGCACCATCCGGAGGCCAAGGAGAAGCCCAAGGCCAAGAAGGAACCCAAGGAAGCCAAGGCCGGCAAGGCCCATCACGGGCCCTCGCGCGCCGAGAAGCACGCCACGAAGGCGGCGGCCATGGAGGCTGCGAAGAGAGCAGCGAAGAAGCGTCCGGCGGCCAAGACCTGAGGAGTCCGAGCATCCGCTACGGGCCCGTCGGGCGCCGCGATGGACGCACATGAAGCGCAGAGACATCCTCAAGTCCTCCGCAACGGCGAGCATTCTGGGCCTGCTCGCCGGCACGCCGCCCAGCGCGTCGGCCGCGGTGCCGGTGCCCAGGCCGACATTGCCGCAGAAGGTCGACCCGATCAGCGCCAGCGTGCGCCGACTCGGCCTGATCGCCCAGCAGGCGACCTATCGCTGGACCGAATCGCACCTCAACCTGGCCGGCGTGCCGATGGCGGCCGTGGTGCCGCCCGGCGAGTTGCCGGCGCTCGAGCATCAACTCAAGGCGACGACACGCGCCATCGAGGCCGTCACGAACTTCGCGGCCTCGTTGGCGACCAGCACGCCAGCGTCCAGCAGCCTGCAGTCGCTGGACAACCTGCGCAGCCGGCTGGCGGCGGCCCAGGCCAGCTTCGACAGCCTGGCAGCGGCCAATGCCGGCGTGCAGACCTTGTCGGCGGCCGCCCAGGCGCTGCTGGGCAGCCTCACGAGCTCGGTCGGCGACATCGCCACGCAGCTCAGGCAGATCCATGACGGCCTGCTGACCCCAGGCACGCAAGGCGGCGACGCCAAGACGGTGGCGCAATACGACGCGCTGTTCGTGACCATCGCGAAGCCCGAGGTCGCGCAGGCCTTGCACGACGACGACGTCTTCGCCGCCATGCGCGTGGCCGGGCCCAACCCGATGCTCATCCGCAAGGTGCGCTCGCTGCCTGCCAAGTTCCCGCTGAGCGACGCGCAATATCGCCGCGTCATGGGCAGCGACGACAGCCTGGCCGATGCGGCCAACGCCGGCCGCCTCTATCTGCTCGACTACGAGGGCCTGGGCGACATCGCGCCGCCGGGCCCCGTGACCAAGCCGCTGACCGGCACCGGCTACGCCTATGCGCCGATCGCGCTGTTCGCGCGGTCGAGGAGCGGCCGTTCGCTGACGCCGGTCGCGATCCAGTGCACGCAGGATCCATCGCGAGGCCCCATCTTCTTGCGTGCATCCGACGCGTCGGATGCCGAGGCGTACTGGGCCTGGCAGGGTGCCAAGACCGCGGTGCAGGTGGCCGACTTCAACTACCACGAGATGTTCGTGCATCTGGGGCGGACTCATCTGATGTCGGAGGCCTTCGCGATGGCGACGCAGCGGCAGCTCGCGGTCGCGCATCCGCTGAGCCGGCTGCTGTCGCCGCACCTGGAAGGCGCGATGTTCATCAACGAAGCCGCCACGCTGCTGATCATGGCGCCGCTGACCACGGGCGACGTGATCCTGGCCGCGCCCATCGAGACGCTGCAGCGCGAATGCGGGCGCGACCGGCTGGCCTACGATTTCTACGACAACATGCTGCCCAACGACCTGCGCGCGCGCGGCGTGGACAGCACCGACGAGCTGCCCGACTACCCGTACCGCGACGATGCGCTGCTGATCTGGAACGCGATCGCCCAGTGGGTCGGCGAGTACATCGCGGTGTACTACGCGAACGACGGCGACGTGACCGGCGACTACGAGCTCAAGGCCTGGGCCGACGAGCTGGCGACCCGCGGCAAGGTCAAGGGCTTCAAGGCGATCACGACGCGCAGCCAGCTCGTCGCCGTGGTCACGGCCATCGTCTTCAACGCGAGCGCGCAGCACGCGGCCGTCAACTTCCCTCAGTATTCGATCATGACCTATGCGCCGTTCAGCGCGGGCACCGGCGGCACGCCGGCGCCCGCTGCGGCCGCGGGCGAGACGGAAGCGAGCTGGTCGCAGCGCCTGCCGGCCCGACTCGCGGCACAAGAGCAGATCCTGCTGTTCCACATCCTCGGCGGCGTGTACTACCGGCCGCTGGGCGAATACCGCGACAACGCGTTTCCGTATCTGCCGGTGCTGCTGGATCCCGCGATCGTCGGCCCCGGCGGTCCGCTGACACGGTTTCGCGCCGCGCTGGCCGGCATCGAGAGCACGATCCAGCAGCGCAATCTGGCGCGCGCGCGGCCCTACGACCATCTGCTGCCCAGCCGCATCCCGTCGAGCACCAACATCTGAGCGGAGCGACCACCATGATCTCGATGCAGGGTGTTCCATCGTCGCTCATACTGCGCAACGAGTCGTGGGTCCGCAAACAGGCCCAGTCCTTCATGCGGCGCATGCCGTCGAACATCGAGAAGGCCGATCTGATCCAGGTCGGCCTGATCGGCGTCGCACAGGCCTCACTGGCGTTCGTGTGGGAAGGCGACCGCGAAACCGAGGAGGCGAAGGAGGCCTTCGTGCGCTACGCGCGGATGCGCGTCAAGGGCGCGATGCTCGACGAGTTGCGGCAGATGGATCACCTCGGCCGCGCCCAGCGCCGCAAGGTCAAGGTCATCCAGGTCGCCACGGAACGCTGGCGCAGCAGCCACGGCCTCGATCCGACGGCGGCGGAGCTCAGCGACTCGTGCGGCATGAGCACGGAGGAGATCTTCGAGTTGCGGCAGGCCGCGAGCGCGGGCCAGACGACCAGCCTGTCCGAAGATCCCGAGTCGGACGACATGCACGCGCCGCCCCACGAGCCCGCCACCGAGAAGGACGAGGTCGAAGCGCGTGTCGACACCGGCATGCTGATGCGCCGGCTCGAGAAGTTCTTCGCGACCCTGCCCGAGCGCGAGCGCCAGGTCATCGACTCGTACCTCGGCATCGGCATGACGCCGATCGAGCTGGCCCAATCGATGAACATCAGCTCCTCGCGCGTGTCGCAGTTGTTCAAGTCCGCCTGCGAGCGGATCGGGATTCATCTGGGGCACCAGCCGCAGCGGTCGACCGACCGGGCGGCTCCCGGCAGCGCGGCGCCTCTGGAGGATCTGATCGCGCGGCGCGAGGCCGAACTGGCGCGGGCCGGCACCGGCCGGGCCTGGGGCGAGCTCGTCGAAGAGGTGCTGGCACCGCCGCACGACGAGACCGATGCCGCCTCAGCCGATGGCAAACCCCTGACCATCACCAGCACCACGCGCTGGGGCTGACCGGCGCGCAGCGAGCGCGACGCGCTCAACCACTCACGTCGCCGATGTCTCCAAAACGCAATCCGAAAGAGCTCGAAGCACACATGGCAAGACCCAGCCCTCCGCCTTCTCTTCTCGGCTGAGCCCGGGCCACTCGATGGTGTGTTCGGCACGCCCGCGAAGCAGCTTGCAGCGGCACGTTCTGCAGGTGCCGTTCTGGCACGATTTGCGCAACCCGACGCCGGCAGCCAGTGCCGCGCTCAGCACGGTCTGGCCGGCGTCCGTCTCGAACGTCTGGGCTGATGGCAGGACGGTCACTCGGAACATGCGCTTTTCCTGATCTCGGTGGGGAACAGACCGGCCCTACCAGCGACCTTGCGCATCCGCCCGGTGCGACTCGAACGCCGCGAGCAGGAAGTCGACCAGCGCGCGCGTCTTGGCCGACAGGTGGCTGCGTGTGGGAAACACCGCGTAGATGTCGGCCGATGGCGGGCTCCACTCCGGCAGCACCTCGACCAGCCGGCCGGAACGCAGCAGGGTCGCGGCCTCCCACAACGAGCGCATCAGGATGCCGTGCCCGTCCAGCGCCCAGCCGAGCACGCACTCGCCATCGTTGGCCGCCAGCGGGCCGCGCACCTTCACGGTCTCGGTGCGCGCGCCGGCGCGCAGATGCCAGGTGCCGAAGGTTTCGTCGCTTTCGCGGATGAACAGGCACGCGTGCTGCGCCAGCTCGCGCGGCGATGCCGGGGTGCCGGCACGGCGCAGATAAGCGGGCGATGCGCAGAGCACCCGGCGGTTGTGCGCGAGCAGGCGCGCGGTCAGGCGCGCATCGGGCAGCTCGCCCAGGCGAACCTGCAGGTCCAAACCCTGATCGACCAGATTCACCGGACGGTCGGTCAGATGCAGTTGCACCGCGACCTCCGGAAACTTGCGCGCAAACTTGGAGAGCATCGGCGCGACGTGCTTGCGGCCGAAGCCCAGCGTGGCCGACACGCGCAGCAGTCCCTTGGGCACCGCCCGGCTGCCGGCCACCGTGCGCTCCAGCGTCTCCAACTCCTCGAGCACGCGTGCACCTTCGACGAGATAGGTCTCGCCTTCGGGCGTGAGCCCGATGCGCCGCGTCGTGCGCTGCAGCAGCCGCACGCCCAGACGCCGCTCGATCGCCGCGAGGCGCTTGCTGACGGCCGGCGGCGTGATGCCGAGCTGCTGAGCCGCCGCCGCGAGGCTTCCGCGCTTGATCAGCACCGAGAAGAAGGCCAGGTCGGAGAACGCATCCATTGATAACTTCAGGGAACGGAAGAACTGCCTTCAGATGCATTATGGCGCGGGCATTCAGGCATAGATTCGAGGCCATGAGCAATGCATCACCCCTGTTCCCGGGCTTCGAGGCCCGCACCGTCGAAACCGGCGAGGGCGTGCACATCCATGCCCTCGTCGGCGGACGCGGCCGGCCGCTGCTGCTGCTGCACGGCCACCCGCAGACGCACGCCATCTGGCATCGCGTGGCACCCCGCCTCGCCCGGCACTGCACGCTGGTGCTGGCCGATCTGCGCGGCTATGGCGGCTCGTCCAAGCCCGCGGGCACGCCCGATCACCGCTCCTACAGCAAACGCACGATGGCGCTGGACATGCTGCGCCTGATGCAGGCCCTGGGGCACCCGCGCTTCGACGTGCTGGCCCATGACCGCGGCGCTCGCGTCGCGCACCGGCTGGGGCTGGACCATCCCGAGGCCGTGCGCCGGCTGGTGCTGCTGGACATCGCGCCGACGCTGGCCATGTACGAGCAGACCGGCGAGGCGTTTGCGCGCGCCTACTGGCATTGGTTCTTCCTGATCCAGCCGGCCCCGCTGCCCGAGCGCCTGATCGAGGCCGACCCCGCGGCCTATCTGCGCGACGTGATGGGCCGGCGCAGCGCCGGCCTCGCACCGTTCGACCCGCGTGCGCTCGCCGCGTACGAAGAGGGCCTGCGCCAACCGGGTGCGGCGCATGGCCTGTGCGAGGACTATCGCGCCTCGGCCGGCATCGATCTGGACCACGACCGGGCCGATCGCACGGCGGGCCGTCACCTGTCGCAGCCGCTGCTGGTCTTGTGGGGCGAGCAGGGCGTGGTGCATCGCTGCTTCGACCCGCTGGCCGAATGGCGCCGCGTGGCGCGCGACGTGCGCGGCGCGCCGCTCGCCTGCGGCCACTACATCGCCGAAGAAGCGCCCGAACTGTTGCTGACGCTCGCCCTGCCCTTCCTCACCGAGATGGACGCCGCCGCATGAGTGCCGGAAGAACCTTGTATCGCAAGCTGGTCGACGCACACACCGTCGCCACGCTGGACGAGCAGAACGTGCTGCTGTTCTGCGACCTGCACCTGATGAACGAGTACACCAGCCCGCAGGCGTTCGCCGGCCTGCGCGAGCAGGGGCGCGGCGTGGCGATGCCCGGACAGAACGTCGCGGTGGTCAGCCACATCATTCCGACGCACCCGAGCCCGATCCGCGTGATCGCCGACCCGGCCTCGGCGCTGCAGGCGCGCAACCTGAAGAAGAACTGCGAACGCTTCGGCATCCCGCTGTTCGACACGAACGACGCGCTGCAGGGCATCGAGCACGTCGTCGCGCCGGAGCACGGGATGATCCGGCCGGGCATGGTGGTCATCTGCGGCGACAGCCACACGACGACCTACGGCGCGCTGGGCGCGCTCGGCTTCGGCATCGGGACGACCGAGGTCGAGCACGTGCTGGCGACGCAGACGCTGGTCTACCGCGTCGCGAAGGACATGCGCATCCGCATCGAAGGACCGCTGCCACCCGGCACCACGGCGAAGGACATCGTGCTCGCGGTCATCGGCCGCATCGGCGCGCAGGGTGCGCGCGGCCACGTCGTCGAATACTGCGGCAGCGCGATAGCCGAACTCTCGATCGAGGGCCGCTTCACGCTGTGCAACATGACGGTCGAGGCCGGATCGCGCGGCGCGTTGATCGCACCCGATCGGAAAGCGATCGCCTACGTCGTGGCCCGCGCGCCGGACATCGCCGGCGCGCATCGCGACGCCGCGCTCGCGGCGTGGCAGGACCTGCGCAGCGACGACGATGCCACGTTCGATGTCGAACACCGCGTCGATGCGAGCGAGGTGGCGCCGCAGGTCACGTGGGGCACCAGCCCCGACCAGGTCGTGGCCATCGATGCGCGCGTGCCGCGGCTCGAGGAACTGCCCGAAGGCCCGGTGCGCAGCAGCGCCGAGCGTGCCCTGCACTACACCGGGCTGCAAGCCGGCGCGCCGATCGAAGGGGTGACCATCCAGCACGTCTTCATCGGCTCGTGCACCAACGGCCGCATCGAGGACCTGCGCGCGGCCGCCGCGGTCGCACGCGGCCGTCGCGTGGCCGACGGCGTGCGTGCGATGGTGGTGCCCGGCTCGGGCGCCGTGAAGGCCGCGGCGGAAGCCGAAGGCCTGGACCAGGTCTTCGTCGACGCCGGCTTCGAATGGCGCAAGCCGGGCTGCTCGATGTGCCTGGCGATGAACGACGACGTGCTCGCCGACGGCGTGCGCTGCGCGTCCACGACGAACCGGAATTTCGAAGGGCGCCAGGGCCGCGGCGCGATCACGCACCTGATGAGCCCCGCGATGGCGGCGGCCGCGGCCATCGCCGGCCGCATCACCGATGTGCGCCGGATGGAGATGCTGCCGTCATGACCCAACCCGACCGCCCGGTCCGCATCGAAGGCCGCGCCGCCGCGCTGCGCATCGAGAACCTGGACACCGACCAGATCATGCCCAAGCAGTTCCTGCGCGGCATCGACAAGTCCGGCCTGCGCGACGGCCTGCTGTACGACCTGCGGTTCGACGCGCAGGGCCGCACGCGGCCCGCGTTCGTGCTGAACCGCCCTGCTCATGCGAACGCGACGATCCTCGTGGCCGGCTCGAACTTCGGCTGCGGTTCCAGCCGCGAGCACGCGGTGTGGGGGCTGCAGCAGTTCGGCATCCGGGCGGTCGTCGCGCCCAGCTTCGCGGAGATCTTCCATTCCAATGCGATGAACAACCGGCTGCTGCTCGTGGCGCTGCCGGCGCAGACGATCGCGACCTTGATGGACGACGCCGACGATCCGACCGGACCGGCGTTCGAGATCGATGTCGCCGCGCAGACGCTGCGCAGCCGCAGCGTCCAGGCGGCATTCGAGCTGATGCCGCGGCACCGGCGGATGTTTCTCGAAGGGCTGGACAACATCGGGCTGTCGCTGACGCAGCGGGATCGGATCGAGGCGTTTGCGCGAGCGCATTGGGCGCAGCAGCCTTGGCTGCGCGATGTGGCGAAGGTGTCGACAGGCGGCCTGTGACGCGATTGCGTCAGTCCATGCAGTAGCGATCTCTCCCGCCGGCCTTCGCCGCGTAGAGCAGATCATCGGCGCGCTTGGTCAGATCGCGCGCCGACACGCCCGCTTCGCCGTGATACAGCGCGACCCCGATGCTCGTGGTGAC